>JAEEUJ010000069.1 GCA_016290515.1 Clostridiaceae bacterium | reverse complement strand
ATGCTGCGCTCGTAAGCTTGCCGCCGTAGAAGGCATAAGAGCCGATTGTCGTAACGTTGCCGGGAATAATGACGTCGTTTCCGAGTCCTGCAAACGAATACTGTTTAATCTGTGAAATTGTTGTCGGAACGGTAACGGTCGAAAGAACGTTATTTATATAAAGATTGTGAGCGTAGTAAAGAGGATTTGAGTTCTGATTTGAAAACGCAATATCACACCACGCTTCAAGGTCGGTTATATAAACCGCATTCAGCCTGCTGCAATTATAGAATGCGTTGTTGCCTACGCTCGCAAGCGAATCACCGACCGTTACGGTTTCAAGATTGGTGCAATTGTAGAATGCATCATTATTAACCGTTGTAACACCGCCTGCAAATGTCAGATTAACAAGTGAAGTACAGCCGTAAAAGGCACAGGAATTAACGGTTGTTACAGTTGACGGAATTGTAATATCCGTAGCAAGAGTGTTTCCGATATAAAGATTTTTTGCCAAGTAAAGCGGATTTGCGCTGTAGCTTGCAAAGGTGATATTACACCAGTCCGCAATGCTTGTGGTGTGAACGGCGTTGAGCTTATTGCAGCCATAAAAAGTATCTCTGTTGCTGATGCTTGTCAGGGTTGAAGGAAGTGTAATGCTTTCAAGGTTTGAGCACGATCTGAATGCATATTGATTTATAGTTGTCAATCCCTCGGGAAGAACAATGCTTTTCATTGTCTGGCATCCGTCAAATGCGCCTGCGGAAATACCCGTTGCGCCGTTGGGAATAACAATATCCTCTGCGAGCACATAATCGTTTTCGGAACTGTCATAAACATAGAGAGTATGACCTCTTTCCATGGGGTTTGAGTAATAACCGCCGCCGTTGTAAAAGTTTATCGCACACCACGCGGCTAAATCCTTTACATACGTAACGAGCTTATTGCAGTTATTGAATGCGTAGCCGTCAATGAAAGTCAGGCCTGTCGGAATATATATTTTTTCAAGATTGGTACAACCGTTGAATGCATTGCTGCCTATTGTCTGAACCGAGTCGGGAAGGTCAATTTCCGTAATTGCGGAACAGCCTTCAAACGAGTTCGGTCCAATAATTCCAACGGAATTGCCGAAGGTAACGCTTGTCAGGTTGGTACAGTTACGGAAAACATGGTTGGAAATCGTTGTCAGAGTGTCCGGAAGCACTATGCTCTGAAGATTTGTATTTCCGCTGAATGTGTACTGACCGATAGAAACAACATTGTATCCGTCAAGCGTTGACGGAACGGTAACGTCCGTATCCGAGCCGAGATAAGCGCTTGAGCTTGTGCTGCCCGAATAGATTATCGCATCATTATTCTCGTTAAGGTAGTACATCCATTCGCCGTCCTGACTTGTATAATAGTCAACCGCCGAGGATTCAACCGCCGTAAACGGTAATGCCGCCAATACAAGTATCAGCGACAGAAGAATTGATAACGCCTTTTTCATAGTAATTCCTCCGTTTGTATTAATGGGGAACGTGCCGGGAATATGCGCCAAGAATATAAAAATATATTTAATCATTTTAATTATACCTTAGACGCTTATACCCTGTCAATAAAAAAAAGCCGACGGAAATCCGTCGGCTTTAATGCTTATTCAATTACAGAACGTAGATTATTACGTTTCTCGAACCCCAGGCGTAGCACTCCTGAGAAGTGTTCATATAAAGGTCAACCGTAAACTTGCCCTTATTTACAAATCCGCCCGTATCAGCAGCTATGCAATAGCCGTAAACGATACCGTCGGTCGATACTATCCACAGCTCCGTTCCGTAGGGGAACTGATTGGGATTAACTGCGATATGACCGGGCATGGCAACTCTGCCCGAAGCGGTCTTTGCGCCCGCCTTTGCGGTGTATGCAGCAGCCTTGCCGGTTACGATGCTCTTGTATGATGTGGGAACACCGTTTTCAATCTTGATTCTCGAAGGCACGGCAAGCTCCGAAATCATTGTTCCGCCGTTCTTGAGCGCGGCAACGGTAACGGGCTTTTCCTTAGTGCCGACCTGAGTAATCTGCGCTATGGGCTCCTTCGTAATCTCCTCGGATTCAACCGTTGAGGAAACGAGCTTGCCGTCAACATACTTATCCTTATACGTTACGTTCTTCTCGCCGTTGATGCCCTTACGGGTAACCTTAGATGTTCCCTTGTAAAGCTCGGCTGAGTTCTCGGTCTTCTTTTCAAAGGCGACGGTCTCGGCAACCGTGCGTGTCTGATAGCTTACACGGTAAACGGTGATTGCCATAGCGTCAGAAAGCTCTGTGTCCTGCGCAGGCTCGGTCTCGTCGTCAGCGCCGAGTGCGATACCCGCCTTGGCTATGGCGTCGGCTACGGTGCCGTTGCCGATAACGACTTCGAGTGTGCTGCCGTCAGCAGTAACGCTAACCCTGTGAGCGGGCTGAACGTTAAGCTTAAGTCCGTCGGTTACAATCGTGTTCTTGGAAAGGTTAACGATTATCTCATCACTCAGGGCAACGCCCTTTTCCTTTAAGAACTCGCCTACGGTACCCGCGAAAACAAGCTTCTCGGTGTTGCCGTTGATATCGGTATATTCAATTGTCGCGGCGCGGTAAACGGTAATATAGCCGTCCTCGCCCTCGGTAAATCCGTCAAGATTTAACTTGTCGTTTTCGGCAAGCTCAATGCCGGCCTGCCTGATTATGGCCTCTGCGTCCGTCTTAAGGGTTGCGACTCTGGTGATGGTCGAGCCCTCATATATATCGACGTTGTGCATAAAGCTCGGGGATGCGGCAAAGGCAGTGCCTGCGCAAAGCGCGGCAATTACCACTACGAGCGCTATAACTCTCATGATGAGAAGGCGTGACGCTCTTATGCTCCCCTTAACCTGTGTAATCATCTTTTTTCTCCTTTTCCGTGAAACGGAACTATGCGTGAAAGACATACTTTCACCATATGGTGCTTGCCATTATAGTTAAGGTTTTAGTGATTGTCAAATATTTCGGGTGGGTGTTTTTGTGCAAATTTCACAAAGCGGATTGGCAATTTCTGACAATTCGACGATTTATGACCTTAATTATTTTTACACGTTAAAGTGAAATCGGTGAATTTTTGTGTAATTGTTAAAAAAATCGGCAGTTTCGGGCTCTGAAAGGTGAACCGAAGTGTCAAAAACGGCGCTTTTTGTCCGCTTTTTAACCGATTTACATATAAAATATATGCAAACGGGCAGATTTTATTCAAAAATTTGGTAAATTTATAAAAATTTTCTCTATTTTGAAAATTCTTCCCCACTTAAGCTAATTTTTAACTAAAAAACCGACAATTTTGTGGGATTGCGAACTTTTTCAAAAAATTAATGGAAATAAAAAAGCAATTATGATAGAATAGGCAGGTAATATTCTGACGGGGAAAAAGTATGAAAAGCTTTGTAATCTCACAAAACGACTCCGGTCAGAGGCTGGACAGGTTCATTCACAAGTCCGTCCCCCTGCTGCCGCAGTCAATGCTTTACAAGTACATACGCACCAAGCGCATCAAGGTCAATTCGAAGCGCGCCGAGATTTCTCAGCACCTTGAGGTCGGCGACACTGTTGATATGTATATCAACGACGAGTTCTTCGCCGAAGCCGAAAAGAAATATGATTTCCTTGACGCGCCGAAATCGCTTAACGTGATTTATGAGGACGCGAACATCCTGCTTCTTGATAAAAAGCAGGGTGTGCTTTGCCATCCCGACGACAAGGAATACGTTGACACACTTATAGGCAGGGTGAAGCGTTACCTCTACGAAAAGGGCGAGTACAAACCCGACGAGGAAAATTCTTTCGTCCCCTCCCTTGTCAACCGTATAGACCGCAATACGGGCGGCATAGTTATAGCCGCCAAAAACGCCGAAGCGCTGAGAATACTTAACGAAAAGATGAAGAACAGAGAGCTTCACAAGTATTACCTCTGCGTCGTAGTCGGCACACCGAAGAATAAGAGCGATACTTTGACGGGCTATCTTCTGAAGGATGAAAAGACGAACACCGTCAAAGTGCTCAAGGCCCCCTGCGATGGCGCAAAGACGGCAAGGACAAAGTACCGCGTTATCGACAGCGTTGACGGTTTGAGCTTAGTCGAGGTCGAGCTGCTGACGGGCAGAACGCATCAGATAAGGGCGCACATGGCGTCGATAGGCTGTCCGCTTCTGGGCGACGGAAAATACGGCAACAACAGGACAAACAAGAAATTCGGCGGTTACAAAAAGCAGCTTTTATATTCCTACCGCCTTGAATTCGATTTTCAGAGCGACGCGGGCGTGCTTGATTACCTTGATAAGAAAAGCTTTGAGGTGCGCGACGTCTGGTTTAAGGAAGAATTCTATTCGCTCGTGTAAAGTGATTTACTTTACACATAAAACGGCATTTTTATTCGTCCGTGAGAGCATATATATAATAGTATAATAACTTTTGAGGTGTTTTGATGTTTGCTAGGGTTACGAGCATAGGGCTTTTCGGTATGGAGTCCTATAAGGTTGAGGTTGAGGCAAATCTGTCATCGGGTTTGCCGCGCTTCGACGTTGTCGGTCTGCCCGACGCGGCGGTCAGCGAGAGCCGTGAGCGAGTCAGGGCGGCGGTGCACAACAACGGATTTGACTTTCCCGTTTCGAGAGTTACTATAAACCTCGCCCCTGCCGACACGCGTAAGGAAGGACCGATATACGACCTGCCGATTTTTATTGCAATACTGAAATCCACAGGTCAGCTTCACGCCGATACCGACGGCTGCGCTTTTCTCGGCGAGTTATCGTTAAACGGCGAGGTGCATTCCGTCAACGGCGTTCTGCCGATGGTAATCAGGGCTCAGAAGGAGCATATCGGAAAAATATTCGTCCCCTATGCCAACCGCCACGAGGGCGCGGTAGTCAAGGGCATCGAGGTCTATCCCGTAAAGAACGTCGCTGAATTGCTCGACCATCTCAACGGAAAGGCTGAGCTTTCACCCGTTTCGGCGGACGATTATATAGAATCAAGCTATGACGATAACCTGCCCGATTTTTCGGACGTCAAGGGACAGTATCAGGCTAAGCGCGCTCTGGAAGTTGCGGCGGCAGGCGGCCACAATATCATGATGATAGGCCCGCCCGGCTCGGGCAAGAGCATGCTCGCAAAGCGCATACCGTCAATACTGCCCGATATGACCTTCGACGAGTCGCTTGAAACGACCAATATATATTCGGTTTCGGGCAAGCTGCCCGAAGGCGTGTCGCTGATGAAACAGCGCCCGTTCCGTTCACCGCATCACACGATTTCCCCCGCAGGACTTTCGGGCGGCGGCACGGTCCCGAGACCCGGTGAAATATCACTCGCTCACAACGGCGTACTGTTTCTCGACGAACTTCCCGAGTTTTCACGGCAGTCGATGGAAATTCTGCGTCAGCCCATCGAGGACGGCAGAATAACCATTGCGCGAGTTGCAGCTACATATTCCTACCCCTGTTCGGTAATGCTTGTGTGCGCCATGAACCCCTGCCCCTGCGGCTTTTTCGGCCATCCGACAAAGAAATGCACCTGTCCGTCAGGCGCGCCGGCAAGATATCTCGCTAAAGTCAGCGGTCCCCTGCTCGACAGACTCGATATTCATATCGAGGTTCCCGCCGTCGATTACGACGAGCTGGCCAGCAAGGAAAAGGGCGAACCGTCAAGCGCAATCAAGGCGCGGGTAAACGCCGCGAGAAAAATACAGCAGCAACGCTTTGAGACGAGCCCGACAACCTGCAACGCAAAAATGAGCTCGGCCGAGACCCGCAGATACTGCAACCTCACCGATGAGGCGTCGGCATTGCTTCGCGATTCGTTTGAACGTCTCGGACTCTCGGCAAGGGCATACGACAAGGTTCTCAGAGTTGCGCGTACCGTTGCCGACCTTGACAGCAGTGGTATAATTAATTCCGAACATATTATGGAAGCGGTCCAGTACAGAAGTCTGGACAGAAAATTCTGGAAGGTTTAAGGAGAATATAAAAGCATTATGTGGTTCTGGTTTTCAATAATAGCGATGATCTGCTGGAGCGGATCGGATTTGTTTTCAAAAATAGGCTGCGCGGACTCACGCGACAAGTACAGCCATCTCAAAATGGTCACGGCGGTCGGCGTTGTAATGGGACTGCACGCGGCGTTTGAGATTTTCGTTCAGGGCGTTGAGATAAACGCGCAGATTATACTCAAATATCTGCCCGTTTCGGCGCTCTACATACTTTCGATGGCGATTGGCTATCTCGGACTTCGCTATATTGAGCTTTCGATTTCCTCGCCTATCTGCAACTCATCGGGCGCGATAGTTGCGATAATCTATTTCATAATCGGCGAGGCTCTCGCCGTTCCGCAGTATATTGCGGTCGTACTGGTAAGTGCGGGCGTTATACTTCTCGGCTTCGTTGAAGCGCACGAGGACGAAGAGCTTCGCGCATTAAGACAGGAAAAGGGCAACTACAAGTATGCGAAAAGCATCTGGGCGATTGCCATACCGCTTATTTACTGCCTGCTTGACGCGGCGGGAACGTTCGCGGACTCGGTAGTGCTTGAAACGCTTGACGAGGATTCTGCAAACGTGGCTTATGAGCTCACCTTCCTTCTTTGCGGTATAGCGGCGTTTGTTTTCGTCAGATTTATTAAAAAGCAGAAATTCCTGCCAAAGGCCGAAGGCCCGAAGTACGCGGGCGCGCTGTTTGAAACTGCGGGACAGTTCGCGTATATCTACGCGCTTGCCGACACCGAGCATGTTGCTATGTCGGCGCCGATAATCTCGGCATACTGCCTGCTGTCGGTAATCTGGGGACGCATTTTCTTAAAGGAAAAGCTCTCGTGGAAGCATTACGCGACCATAGCTCTTGCCATCAGCGGTATAGTGATTTTGGGAATTTACGACGGCTAACAGGCAAAAAAATATCAGCCCCCTCTGAGAGGGGGCTTAATTTTTAATATTCAGTATTACAGCGCGTTATTCGTTGCAACGATATCAACGCCCGTGCCGAGTATGTTCTCGATTACCTTGTCGCCGATTCTTACGGGCGCGGTAAGCGAAACCTTGTTGATTTCCTCCATGCAGTCGAAAAGCATTTCCTTCGGTATAGGAGAAGCTGACTTTACGGGAACTACGGGAAGCTTTGCGCCCTCAACCTTAACGGTGGAGGTAAGCATTCTCTCGGGGTGAGTACACTCCTGACGCGCATACTTGTCGCCGCGCGGACAGGTGTTACCCGTTACGGAAATAACCTCGTTATTGTCGTCGAGCTCGACGGTTATCGCACAGCCTATCGGGCAGGAAACACAAATCAAATCTCTCTTTGTCATAATTTACGCCTCCTCTATCGTAACGGTAATAACGCCGTTTTCGGGTAAAGCCTTGATAGTTTCAAGCTTAATCGGAACGTATTCCATTTCACCGGGAGTCATCTTGTTCTTCTTTTTGGAAGAAATGATTTCGTCGCCGCACTTGACTACAAGCTTGACGTTTCTGAACACTTTACCGACTCTGAAATAGAGCTTAACGTCCTTATCGGTAGCCTTGTTTATTCTCTGCGGAACGATATAGCGTACGCCGTTTTCGCCCTTGGTGGAGATATAACCGCCGTATTCCTTTTCGCCCTTTATGAACTTCGCGGCGCCCTCGCCCGCTATCTGGCTCTCCTCGGTAACGTAGTCAACGAGGTCGTGCACCTGAAGCACGTTGCCGCAGGCAAATACGCCCTTACGTACCGTTTCGCGGTACTCGTCAACGACGGGGCCGTTGGTTACGGGGTCGAGGTCGATGCCCGAATTCTTGGAAAGCTCGTTTTCGGGGATAAGACCTACGGACAGCATAAGCGTGTCGCAGGGTATGTATTCCTCGGTGCCGAGTATGGGTTTGAGATTCTTGTCAACGTTGGCAACGGTTACGCCCTCAAGTCTGTCCTTGCCGTGAGTCTTAACGACTGTGCAGGAAAGACGAAGCGGAATACCGAAGTCCTCAAGGCACTGAACGATATTTCTCGTCAGACCGCCCGAATAGGGCATCAGCTCGCATACCGCCTTGACCTTGGCGCCTTCAAGCGTCATACGGCGCGCCATAATAAGGCCGATATCACCCGAGCCGAGGATTACGACCTCATGACCGGGCATATAGCCGTCAAGGTTGACGTACTTCTGCGCAGTGCCCGCGGTCATAATACCCGATGCGCGGCAGCCCGCAATTGAAAGTGCGCCTCTCGGTCTTTCGCGGCAGCCCATGGCGAGCACGACAGCCTTAGCCTTAATCTGAAGCAGGCCGTCGAAGTTGTTGCACGCCGTTACGACGTTGTCCGCGGAAACGTTGAGAACCATTGTATCGACTCTTATATCGATATCCGTCTTATAGATTTCTTCAATAAATCTGTCGGCATATTCGGGGCCGGAAAGCTCCTCGCCGAAATAGTGAAGACCGAAGCCCGTGTGAATACACTGCTCGAGTATTCCGCCGAGAGTTTCGGCGCGCTCGAGTATGAGTATATCCTTGATGCCCTCTTCATAGGCTTTGAGCGCAGCCGCCATACCGGCAGGGCCTCCGCCGATTACTACCAGATCACATTCTCTCACTGCACTCACCTCACTTCGTTCTTTCGTAAATAATCTTCGACTCGCCGCCGAATTTCGTTATCTCGTTCATCTCAACGCCGAGCTCGCGCGCAAGTATTTCAACAACCTTGCTGCCGCAGAAGCCGCCCTGACATCTGCCCATACCGGCTCTTGTTCTTCTCTTGACGCCGTCAACGTCACGCGCACCCGCGGGGGCGTGAATTGCGTCGATTATCTCACCCTCGGTGATGGTCTCGCAGCGGCAGATAATTCTGCCGTAAGCGGGATTCTTCTTTATAAGCGCCTCACGCTCGGACTTTGTCATATGTCTGAAGCGGACGGGTGCCTTTCGCGTCATGGTGTAGTTTGCCTTTTCGGAAAGCTCAAGCTTCTCTTTAAGTAAATCCTTTACATACAATGCGATGGCGGGAGCGGCGGAAAGTCCGGGTGATTCAATACCCGCAACGTTGATAAAGCGCTCGCTCTGAGCCGACCAGTCAATGAGGAAGTCCTCGCTTGCAAGATGCGCTCTGACGCCTGCAAATGACGTGATTGCGCCCCTGAGATTAACCTCGGGTATGCTCTTCTGCGCTCTCTCGACAACGGTGCTCAGTCCCTCGGGCGTGGTTTCAATACTGTCCTTGCCGTCGGAAACGTCAAGCGCAGTCGGCCCGATAAGAATATTACCGTCAACAGAAGGTGTTACAAGTACGCCCTTGCCCATATAATTCGGACACTGGAAAACGGTGTGGTCGGCAAGATAGCCGTAGGACTTGTCCAGCAGATAGTACTCGCCCTTACGGCTGATAACCTCAAAGCTGCTGTCGCCTATCATACGGGCAACCTCGTCGGTATGAGTACCCGCGGCATTGATTATGTAGGTCGCTTCGATATCGCCCGCAGTCGTGCCGAGCGTATAGAAGCCGCCGTTGTCGCTTATCGACTTAACCTCGCAGTTGCGTATGAACTCAACGCCGTTGGTAACCGCAACCTCGGTAGCCGCAATAGTCAGCTCGTACGGACATACTATGCCCGACGACGGACAGAAAAGAGCGCCGACGACATCATCCGAAATGTGCGGTTCAAGCTCCTTTGCCCTTGCGCCGTCAATGATTTCAAGGCCCTCAACGCCGTTGGCTATACCTCTGTCGTAAAGCGTCTTGATTGTTTCCATTTCATTTTCGGAAAACGCAAGCACGACAGAGCCGTTATTTCTGTACGGTACGTTCATTTCACCGCAAATCTTCGGCATTAGCGCCGTACCCTTGACATTAAGCTTTGCCTTAAGCGTTCCCGTTACGGCATCGAAGCCGCCGTGAACTATGGCGCTGTTCGCCTTCGTCGTTCCCATAGCAACGTCGTTCGCTCTCTCAAGCAGGGCTACGGAAATATTGTAAGCGGAAAGCTCCCTTGCAATCAGCGCGCCGCAGACGCCTGCGCCGACAATTGCAACGTCATATCTCATCAAAAACACCCCCAAAGTGCTAAATGTGCTTAGATAATTTTAATCTATATCCTGTCCCGCAAAATCGTCCTTACCCTCGAAATCGACGATAACCATATCGCCGCCCGAGGAACGTGTTTGCGAGAAAAGCTTTTTGATTTTGTTGTTGAGCGTCAGGAACTGATCGCGCAACGGAAACGTGTCCGAATAGTAGGCGTCAAAATCGCGCGCGTAGCTACCGTCAAGCACGGCG
>JAEEUJ010000068.1 GCA_016290515.1 Clostridiaceae bacterium | reverse complement strand
TACTATTATCGTATTTTTTATGATAAAATAAACGTAACATAATTTTGTTGAGGTGCATTATGTATCGTAAATTAGTTGATATGCACGTACACAGCGACAACTCGCCCGACGGCCACCATTCCGCAATGTTTATATGCGAGAAGGCGGAGCTGATGGGCGTGCGCGCGATTGCATTTACCGACCACTGTGAAATTGACGTCTATGAAAAGGAGAGCTACGACAGGCGCGTGGTTCAGTCCTTCTTTGAGATTTCGAAGGCGCAGTCTGCGTTCCGCGGCAAGGTGCTCGTGCTTCGCGGAATTGAGCTGGCGCAGGGGCATTACGACAAGCGGCTTTCCGATACGGTGCTCGCGCATTACGATTATGACGTAGTTATCGGCGCGGTGCACGCGCTTCGCAATACGACGGATTTCTGCCACCTCAAAAAGTACAATGAACAAAGCGTTAAGGAATACACGGAAAAGTATTTCCGTGAAATTTACAACCTTGTGAAATGGGGCAATTTTGACATACTTGCCCACCTTACATATCCCTTCCGCTATTTTTATCAGGACGGAGGTATTGACGTCAATATCCACGACTATGACGGGCAGGTTGACGAAATACTGAAGCTTCTGGCCGAGAAGGAAAAGGCGCTTGAAATCAACACCGCGGGTTTGCGTATGCCCTACGGCAAGCTGTCGCCCGAGGCCGATATAGTTAAGCGTTTTCACGAGCTCGGCGGCAAGTACGTTACCTTCGGCTCGGACGCGCATTACGCCGAGGACATTACGGCGGGTCTTGAAAGTGCGTACGACGTGATGAAAGAGGCGGGCTTCGATTGCTTCACGCTCTATCAGAAGCGCACGCCGATACTTATGCCGATTGAATGAGAGGTAGTTTATGATAGTAAAAGCTGCGGCTAAAATCAATCTTCTGCTCGACGTTGCCGGGATTCTTCCCGACGGCTATCACAGTCTTAATATGATTATGCAGTCGGTCAGCTGTTACGATACCGTAAGGGTTGAGAGAACGGGCGGCGAGGCGATTAAGATTATAACCGCGGACAAGCGTGTGCCGACCGACGAAAAGAATATTGCATACAAGGCGGCAAAGGAGTTTTTCCGTTACAACCGTATTACGCGCGGCAGGGGAATTGAAATTGAGATAGAAAAGAAGATCCCCATGGCGGCGGGACTTGCAGGCGGCAGCGCCGACGCGGCGGCAGTGATTTTTGCGCTCAATGCGCTTTACAATAAAAAATTAAGTCAGCCCGAGCTTTGCGATATAGGCGAAAGGGTAGGCGCAGACGTTCCGTTTTCGCTGACGGGCGGTACGGCATACTGTACCGACAAGGGCGGAGTTATCGCGCCGCTTCCTTTAATAAAGAATTGCTATATAGTTCTCTGCAAGCCCGAGATGGAGATTTCAACCGGTCCGGCATACAAGCTTATTGACGAGGCCGAGTATATACGCCATGCCGACACGGTCGGTATGCTTCACGCGGTCAAGACGGGCAGCTATCCCACAATGTGCAAGAAGGCGTGCAACGTCTTTGAGCAGGTTATCGAGGTGCCCAAGCGCCCGTATATAAAGTCGGTTATGAAGAAGCACGGTGCGGACCTTGCGATGATGAGCGGCAGCGGACCTACGGTTTACGGTGTTTTCAGGGACGAGAAGAAGGCCCAAAAATGCGCCGATGTGCTTATGAAGGAATTCAGCGAGGTCATACTCTGCGAGACCTGCGAAAAGTCGGTTGAGACAATATAAATATATAAAATGAAAAAAGACCGAAGCGCCGCTTCGGTCTTTTAATTATGCCGTGATTATTCGCCCTTCATTTCGAGAAGCTTTACCTTACCCTCAAAGGCTGCCTGCGAAACCTTGATGGAATCGGTGATAGCCGCCTTGATGTCATCCTCTTCAACGCCTAATTCAAGGCAGTATTTCTTGTCAATGAAAAGGTTGTAGTCCATGATGTCGGGAAGCTGCATGGGATCCATACCTGACTCGATATTTCTTTTCTTGTAGTCCTTGACTATCTTGCCCATGCCAAGTCTCATCATCCAAGGTGCAACGGTGACTATCTTTCTGCCTGCCATTCCTCTTGCAGCAAATACTATGTCGAGGAATTCGGGCCATGTCATATTGTACATACCTATCGGAATAGCTTCAAATCCGGTCTTGCCGAGCTTGTTTTCAGCCGCGCCCGCTATAACCTGACCTACCTGACGGCAGGTGAGCATTGCGGTACCGCCCTTCGGATACATAGTGAAGGGAAGCTTGTCCATGCCCTGAATCTGTTCGATAAGAACTGTCCATACGGGCTTTCTGCCGGGCTGAGTGCCGAAGATGTAGGGCAGCTCAAGCACGCAGGTCGAGAAGTTCTCGTCAGCCGCGTCCTCGCAGACCTTTTCCTGATCCATTCTTGACTTCATATAGGGGTTTCTCTCGGTGAGCTTCATCTCGGGCTTTATCTTGTGCAGATAAGCAAAGTATGAGCCGAGAACTACCGCTCTCTTAACGCCGACCTTTTTGCAAAGCGGGAAAATTCTCTCGAGCGGTGCAATGTTGTACTTGTGATACTGCTCAAGTACGGGGGGATGGAATTCAACTCTCTCGTCAACGCCTGCGGCAAAGATGAAAACGTCAGCGCCCTGAAGCATTGCCTCGATTTCCTCGTCTGACTTCTTGTTGATGTCGCCGAAGATTATCTCCATCTCCTCGGGAATCGGTGCGCCCTCGGGAAGAGGGGGAAGGGCAACGGTTGTTACCTGATGGCCTCTCTTGATGAGGGTTGTTGCGGCTTCACAGCCTAAAAGACCTGTTCCGCCTATCATGAATACCTTCATTTTCTTTCCTCCTAATTATATATGTTAATTTAATTTTGCTCAGTCTTTGAAAATCGGGTCAAACATCGGCAGCTTAGACATTTTCATAACCGCCGAGAAAAGACGTCCGCCCTGAACGGGCATAAGACGGCCGAAATAATTCATAAACGCCGCGTCAAAGCCGTGAACGCCGAGAGGCTTCTTTGAGCGGATATCGTTCATAATCATCTTTACCATACGCTCGCACGACGTGCTGACCATATTGAGATACTTCTGGCCCTTGTCGTCGGCAGCCTCCTGATTGCGGAAGATATCCGTCTTTGTAAAGCCGGGGCAAACTATGCCGACGTAGCACTTGCCGCGAAGCTCCTCTCTGAGCGCCTCGCTGAGTGATTTAAGCGCCGCCTTTGAAGCCGAATAAACCGACGTGCCCGCAAGAGTCATAAGCGCGGCGGACGAGTCGATATTGATAATAGCCGGCGTCGGGGATTCAAGCAGAAGCGGAAGCAGAGCGTGAATCGAATAAACCGCCGAATAGAAGTTGATGTTCATAGCGTTCTCTATGTACTCAATCGAGTAATTCTGGAACCTGTCGAACTTCGGCAGTATGCCCGCGTTGTTGATAAGCACGTCGGGCTTTATATCGTTTTGCTTAAGATAGTCAACAAACTTAACCCAGTTTTCCTCTTTGGAAACGTCAAAAAGCTGATACGAGAAATTCTCGGAATACGAGCCTAATTCCTCGACAACCTTCTTCATTTTTTCCTCGCTTCTCGCAATACCGATAACGCGGCAGCCGTGCTCCTTGATGAGCTTTTCGGCAATTCCCTTACCCATACCGCCGGAAGCGCCCGTGATAATAACGGTCTTTCCGTTCATCCATATTCTGTCAAACATTAAAACACCTCTGAAAAGTATTCTTTTAACTTTTTTATTTTAACGCAAACGCTGTATTTTTTCAATAGAAAACGGTAAAATTAACGATTTGTTTCAATTTGCGGTAACCGACTGCCGAAAAGCACATAAACTGATATTGAAGTTTTCAAAACTTAAATACTTTTAAGGAGGAATACAAATGCCCGAAAACAGAACGTGCAACAAGCTGCCCTCAAAATTCAGGGAAGCGGTTTGCATTGATACCAACCGAGTTTACGATTCCTGCGCCGACAAGGACTGCCTTGCCGATTTAAGAGTTTATTTCGGTAACGGCGCGCAGTCCGTTATAGACGACGCCGTAAGCGTAAGAATACGCTCTGCCGAGGTACTTAACTGCGTCATAGACGTTGAAAAAACACCCTTCAACAGAGGCTGCTACACCTGCGACATAACGTTTTTCTTCAAGGTTAAGCTCGATGCCTACACTCAGGGCTCACAGAATCCGACAACGGTCTGCGGCTTTACAACCTTCTCGAAGAAATGCGTGCTTTACGGCAGCGAGGGTAAGGTAAAGGTGTTCTCTTCCGAGTACACCGCCGACGCCAACGACGAACAGCTCGTTTCGACCAACACCAATCCGAGGGTAAAGGTGCAGGTTGCCGAGCCCGTTGCGCTCGACGCAAGACTCTGCAACGTCTGCGACTGTTGCAACACGGTAGGCGATCTGAATTTCGTGCTTCCGCGTAACATTCAGCGCGCCTTCAACGACGAATTCCCCGAGGACCTTTTCCGCCGCCACTGCGAGCGTGCGGTCGCCGTCACATTAGGGATTTTCTCAATAGTTCAGATTGAGCGCGACGTTCAGCTGCTCATGCCCGTTTACGACTTCTGTATGCCGAGTAAGGAATGCTCGTGCAACACCGACGACCCGTGCGACGCGTTCCGAAAAATCTGTTTCCCCGTTGACGAGTTCTTCCCGCCCAACGCGCAGGACATAGGCGACAACGATTGTGGCTGCTGTCAGAATTAATCTCCCGTACAAAAGCAAAACCCCCGTCGGACGGGGGTTTGTTTTTTTGATTATATCACATAATCGGGATTTTGATTTTCAGGTCGCTTGTCGGATAGGAAGCGCAGGCGTGGAACCAGCCCATTTCCTTATCCATCATGCGTCTGCCGTCGCCGTTGGGTGAAACGAAGATTTCGCCCGAGAGAAGCTGAGTACGGCAGAAGCCGCATTCGCCGCAGCGGCAGTGCGTATCAACGGGGATAGCCGCGCGCTCAAGCGATACCGCAACGGGTTCGCCGCCCGAAGCCTTGATAACCGTTTCTTCAATACCGCGTACAACCGTGATATTGAAGGTTTTTGCCTCGTTGCCCGCGGGGAAGCCGGGAATCTTCGTCGCGTCCGTCGGATTGTTCATAACGTCGTGACGGAAACGTTTCTCGCGTACGCCCATTTCCTTGATATTCTTTTCAATAAGATTATACATCGCAAGCGGGCCGCAGAACATATAAGTCGGATCCTCGCCCGAATACTTTTCGATAATTTCCTTGGTTACGAAGCCCTTTTCGCCTTCCCAGCTGTCGTCGTCGGAAAGCACGTGAACGACCTTAACATCGGGGCAGTCCTTTTCAACCGCGTCAAGCTCTTCCTTGAGAACTATATCGGAGGAATTGACCGAGCCGTAGATTATCGTAATCTTGCAGCCCTTCATCTTGCCGTAGGCGATTTCCCTTGCCATTGACAGGAAGGGGGTGATGCCGCTGCCGCCCGCAAGAGCGACAATGTTCTTCGAGTCACGAAGCGGTTCCCAGTAGAAGAAACCGAAGGGCATATTCGCGTCAAGCAGGTCGCCCTCTTTAACGTTGTCGAAGAAATAGTCGGGAACAAGATAAGGTCTGTTTCTTCTGATAGTAACCTCAACGAAGCCGTTTTCGCCTCTCGCCTCAAAGGGCGCAGAGCTGATTGTATAAGGTCTTGTCAGCAGGCTGTCGCCGATTTTAAGACGGAAGTTTATATACTGACCTGCCTGGAATACCGGAATATGACCGTCGGTCGAAGCGAGTCTGTAAATCTTCGATGTCGGGGAAGCGTCCTTAACGGACACAACCTTAAACTGCATTGAAGCGGGGTGAAGCTTGTCGGCAAGTTCTCTTACGAAATCCTTGGGCTGCGGAACGTCGGATGCGTTTGCAATAGCTTCCTGACGCATCTTTGTAACTCTCGAAGCGCCGCCTACGTCCTGAAGAAAGCCTTTTACTTTAATACTCTTGCTCATTTCGCACCCTCCTTCTTCTTTGCCATATCGTCGAGCACGCCCTTGGCGGCGGCTCTGCCGTTTGTAATCTGCGGTCCCATGCCGTCGCCCGACATACCGTGAGCGCCTGCAAATTCAAGTCCCTCGATGAAATGATCCTGTTCCTTCATCTGAAGTCTTGCAACCGCATGGTCGGCAAGTGCGTGTGAGAAGCCGTAGATGTTGCCCTTCCATGCGCCTACGTAATGGGCTATGGTCATGGGCGTTGTAATCTCGATTTCGGTGATATTCGGTCTGAAATCAACGCCCGAAATCTTGATGTATTCCTCCATCATCTCGTTGGCAAGTCTGCGCTTCAAGTCGAAGTATTCCTCTTCCTTTACGCCCTCAAATGCCGAGGAGGGAACAAGCGCGGTAATAGAAACCTGAGTGTAGCCCTCGGGAACACAGTCGGGATTTGCGTAGTTCAGGCAAATCGTTGTGATGTAGTTGTAGGGCTCGGTGATGTTCTTGTAGTTTTCCCAGATTTCGTTGGTGTCCATGGTCGTACCCGAGAAGGTGGAGTAGTTCATAAGTCCGTTTTCCTCGGGCTTGCCTTCAAGAACGGCGATAACCGAAACGGGAGTGACCGAAAGAGGTCTGCCGTTTACCATCTTGATAGCGCCCTTGGGAACCTCGCTGAGAGGCTCGATCATCTGGGTATAAACCTTGTTCGGATACGGAGCGGCGATAACGTAATCGCAGTGAATTTCGTCACCCTTGCGCGTTCTGACGCCGTAAACCTTGCCGTTCTTTACAAGTATCTTTTCGACTTCCTGCTTGAACTCGAACTGAGCGCCGTTTTCCTCAACCTTCTTTTCCATCTTCATACTCATCTCGTGCGAGTAACCTCTGCAGACATAGCTGCCCGTCAGATAGTCCGCCATAAGAAAAGCGTAAATGGTGAAGGGAAGGTCGTCCATCTTCGTACCTACGTAAATCCAATAAGGCGTAATCATTTCAACGGCCTTCTTGGGAAGATTGAAGGTGTTGATAACCTCGGTTGCGGTATAGCCTACGGTCTTGACGAAATCGGGATGCTTGAGAAGCATCTGAACCTTGCTCATGGGAGTAACGGACAGTATGTTCATGCTGTCGTAAACCCTGCGGCAAAGCAGGAACAGCTCGTGCACCTTGTCGTAGGTGCCGGGAACTACCGCGTCAACCTCTTTTGCGGCGGTTTCGTAACCGTCATGTATAATTGCGTCAATGCCCGAATTGGGAAGCGC
Organism: Clostridiaceae bacterium; assembly: GCA_016290515.1. Taxonomy (GTDB): domain Bacteria; phylum Bacillota; class Clostridia; order Oscillospirales; family Acutalibacteraceae; genus Fimenecus. Next base: position 3,040 of record JAEEUJ010000068.1, on the reverse strand, counting down.
AACACGGTAGCACTCGGGAACGGGAAGCCAGTCAATATCAACGCCCATATCGTCGAAGAACTGACCGACCTTGAGACGGTTTCCGGGCTTACCGATAGACATCATTTCGTGAAGCGTTGCCTCAATCTCAAAACCGTCTCTTACGAAGTCGGTTGCAAGACCGCCGGGCAGGTTGTGCTTTTCGAGGATAAGTATATCCTTAACGCCCTTTGCCTGAAGCTGAAGAGCCGCCGACATACCTGCGAGAGCGCCGCCGATTATGATGACGTCATAATGGTCCTTAAAATAACTCATAGCGTTATTCCTTTCTTAGTCTCTGGCTAAAAAATCGGGAAGGGGAATAACCCCTCCCCGAAAATCAATTAAGAATTAAAAGAAGCGATCGATAAGTTCCTTTGAATACTCAGCGGTCTCATCCATATCACCGAAGGACATAACTTCGCCTGCATAGTAGGTGTCGTACTTGCCCTGCATAGCCTCAACCTTGTCATACCAGCCTGCAGCGTAATCCTCGGAGAATACGTGCGGGAAGTAGTAAACGCTCCACTCGTTTACAACGTTAGAAGCGGGGTTGTGCATGGTCTTGAGGTCGTCAAGAACCATCTTCTTGCACTCTTCGTAAGGAATTTCCTTGGAGTTCTTATGCTTACGAAGGGCATAAGTGGTGATAACCTGGTCCTTGGTATCCTTCCAGCGTCTGTAGTAAACCATAAGGTGACCGAGTGTCTGGGGAGTCATGTTCTCGAATACGTAGTAGGAAATTTCGGGATGATCCTCGGGCTTGGTCTCGCATGCGAGAACGTCGTAACGCTCGTAGTCGATCTTGGAGAAGAGCTCCTTCTCGTCCTCTCTTGCGTCGAAGTAGTCAACCATGCCTACCTGACCGTCGTCGCGCTTGTTCGGGATGTAAAGGGGAGCGGTAACGATAATCTTGTCATACTCCTCGACCTCGCCGTTAACGGTAACGTAAACCTTGCCGTCCTTACGCTCAACCTTGGAGATGTTGCAGTTAAGTCTTGCGGGGTTCTTAAGGTGATTCTGAACGCCCTCCCAGATTGACTGGGTGCCTTCCTGCCATGTCCAGAGGTTAACCTTAACGAAGTTCATTGTGGTCTGGAAGTCGAGATACTTGAGAACGTAAGCTGCCGGAATCTCGTCGAAATAGCCGTAACCGAAAGAGGTGAACGGTCCGATCCATACGTCCTGGATAAGCTCAACGCCGTTCTTCTTGCAGAACTCGTTGAAGGGAAGAGCAAGGTCCTTAAGGTTGGGGTTAACGCCGCTTACGGGCTCACGCTTAGCATTTCTCTGTGAGCAGCCTTCATATCTGCCCTCTGCAACGCCGCGGTGGCCGTTTACGTCATAACCGACGTACTTTGTTTCAAGGATTTCGCCGAGTTTCTTTATCTGCTTCTTCATCTTGAGAAGTCTCGGAATCTTGAGAATGTTCTTCTTGGGCTCGAAGGGCTCGATAACGTCGCCCTTGGAATTCTTGTAGTTTCTGTTAAGCTTCGGGCCGTCGTGATCGGTGTGGCCGAAAACCTCAGCGTCGTGAACAGCATAGTATGAGTCAACGCCCATGATAGCGCCCATCTCATAACGTCTGCCGTTGTAGGTAGGTGACCAGCACTTACCGCCGACTCTGTCGAGTCTTTCAAGAATTGTGTAGTTTGTGTATCCCTTCTGCTCGAGATACATACCGGCTGAAAGTCCTGCGGGGCCGCCGCCGATAATACAGATGCGGATGTCTTTTTCCATTGTATATTTCCCTCCAGAAATAAATTGTTAATTTAATAACAAAATCATTATACAACACATTTAATAAAATTGCACTATATTTTTTCAAAAAAACAAAAAAATTAATTTTGTTGAAAAAACATTCAAAATACACTACCAATTGACGAAAAAATGTGATAGTATATACAGGTAACTATCGAAACACGGTTAGGACGGTGATTAAATGAGATTTGACAGCTTCCTGAATATGTTTAAGTATTATGCCGACAACGGCGACGGCGTTGCCCTCGTTTACGATGACGGCGACGGTAAAAAAGAGCTTCATTACTCCGGGCTTATCGACGCAGTTAATGCGAGAAAGGCGGAGCTTACCGCAACGGGAAAGACCAGTATCGGTATTTTCTGCTCGGGTAAAAAGAACTGTATCATAACAATCCTTGCGGCGGTCGCGGCAAAGATGCAGACCGTTATGCTTGACGAATCGCTTTCGGACAAGGTGCTTGCCGCTCAGATTCAGAAGGCGGATATCGATATGCTCTGGGCTGACGACGCGGATACCGTTAAGGATTTTGAGCAGTATATGAACGGCGGCGTTGAAAAGGACGCGGGAAGAATACTGTTCTTCACCTCGGGCACCACGAGTGCTGCTAAGGCGGTTGTACTGACCGAACAGAGTCTTTGCGCGAGCGCCTACAACGGCTCGCAGAAGCTGCCGCTTACGGCTGACGATACGCTTCTGTGCGTGCTGCCGTTAAGCCATGTTTTCGGCTTTGTCTGCTCGCTGCTGTGGGGACTTTCCTGCGGTGCCAAGGTAGCGCTGGGCAGGGGAACGAGACAGCTTATGGTTGACTTTGATTATTTCAAGCCTACCGCGGTCTCGCTTGTACCGATGCTGCTGGGCTTCCTGCTCAAAAACGAGCTTCTTAATGCGGAGCTTAACCTGATACTTGTCGGCGCGGGCGACTGCCCCGACAGCCTGCTCGAAGCGGTTGCCGCTATGGGTAAGAGAGTCTGCTTCGGCTACGGCCTTACCGAGACGAGCTCGGGCGTGGCGATAAGCGTTTCGGGCGATGTCCATGCTATGGAAATATGCCCCGACGACGAGATTAAGATTGCCGACGACGGCGAGATACTTATCAAGGCTCCGACCTGCATTATGCAGGGATATTATAAGGATGACGAAAGCACCGCTGCGGCGTTAAAGGACGGCTGGCTTTATTCGGGCGACCTGGGCAGCCTTGACAGCGACGGCAGGCTCTATATAACCGGCAGAAAGAAGGAAATACTTGTATTGCCTACGGGC
>JAEEUJ010000067.1 GCA_016290515.1 Clostridiaceae bacterium | reverse complement strand
GTCGTCGGTCGTTATCAGATAATCCGCGTAAGCTATGCCGCGACTGTTTGCGGCGCTGATAAGTGCGCTTGAACCGTATGAGTCCGCGCCATTATAAATAAGCGCCGTTTTGCCCTTATATGAAACGGTTGCCGCTACACATTCGCCGTTACACACGCAAATGCACAGACGGTTGTAATCAATCGCGAACACAAAAGCGTTTGTCACAAAGAACGCAAGTATGCACGTAACGGCTGCTACGCGTATAAGCTTTTTGTTTTCAGGCTTCGCTATAAGAATAATTGCGAGTACGGCTATCCCGACAATTACGGTAATTTTAGACGCTGTCGAGCTGACATTTATAAGCGCGTATCTGAAACCCGAAAGCTTGTCGGCGACACGTATGAGTATTGATGACAGCACACCGCAGAATTTCATAAGCGGCGAGCCCAAAACCGTCAATCCCGTTATTATCAGCACGGACGCGATGCCCGAAAACAGCATACAAACCGAGCCGATAAATACCATCGCTAGATTTGAAACAATGCCGATTGTTGACATATTTCCGAAGACGAAAACGTAAACGGGCACCGTTGCAACCGTAGCGCACACGGTTACCGAAATAAGCGAGAGTATATAATTGACAACTGATTTTGCGTATCTGTTTTTGAGCTTTACGAACGGTCTGTAAAGCTTTTGAGAGAGCGGGAAGGCGTACGAAATAATTGACAATGTGGCGAGAAGCGACAGCCATAGGCTCACGCTCAGCGCATTGTACGGGTTAATAAGAAGCATAATCAGAAGCGACAACCCGATTGAATTGGAAGCGTCGGCTTCACGCGCAAACAGATTTGCCGCGAACACGCAGATAAGCATAAATCCCGCTCTGACGACGGGCGGATTGAAGCCCGTAAGCAGCATAAAGAATACGCAGAAACCTATTGACACTGCACTTGACTTCTTCTGAGAAAAGCGAAGCTTGCGAAGAAAGCTGAACAGAATCATCGACCACAGACTTAAATGAAAGCCCGAAACCGAGAAGAGATGCGATATTCCGCAGTTGCGGAACGCCGCTTCGCTTCGGTTGCTCAGCTGGGTTTTGTCGCCCAGAAGCATGGCGCAGATTACCGCACCCTTGTCGCCGCCGAGATCGTTCATAATATTCTGTGAGAATCTGTAACGCAGCTTGAGGAGCACGCTCGGGGGAGTGATGCGACTGCTTTTGTCAATAACCGCTTTCCCGGCATCGCGGATTTTTGCGCCGAGGAACAAGCCGCGTGATTTGTAATAGTCGAGATAACTCTCGCCGTTTTGCCCGAGCCGGAACACCCACGCCTTTACTGTAACACGGTCCGTCGGCTCAAGGTCAAGGGGCTCGTCGCTGACAAGGCGTATGTTAAGCTTTTCACTTTGTCCGTTTACGGTGTCGGTTTTAATAACGTAATAGTATTTGCCGTAGTCGCTGTAGGGCAGCTGAGAGGGCGTGCCGCTTATCATAACCGTTTTACCCGCGTACGCAGTTACGGCATTCCCGTAGTGAACGTCAGCCGTGTACAGGGCTACTATACTGACAAGCACAATGAAAAGAGAAAGAGTAATTGTCCCGTATTTCCTGAGCGGTTTCGCGAAAATGAAGACAAGAAAAGCGATAAGCGCTACCGCAAAAGCAACGCTCATCGCCGTATTGTTATTAAGCTTTGAGAATACGAACAAAGCTCCGAGCATCGTGAAGCCGGCTGTCGCCAACGGCCTTTTCATAGCTCAGACCAGTCTTTCCCCGAGATTTGAACCGCTTAAAATGTGGAAGTGAAGGTGCATGACCGTCTGTCCCGCGCCCTCGCCGCAGTTGTTGATAATTCTGTAATCGGTAACGCCGAGAAGCTTTGCAATTTCGGGAATTTTTTCAAAAATATAAGCTACAACCGCTGAATTGTCGGCGTTAATTGCGTTTGCACAGCAGATATGCTCCTTGGGAACAACGAGTGCGTGAACCTCAGCCTGAGGATTGATATCGCGGAAGCAGAGAATTCTGTCGTCCTCATAAACCTTGTTTGACGGGATTTCACCCGCAATTATTTTACAGAAAATGCAGTTATCCATATCCGTACTCCTTATTTAATAAATCCCTTGACTATATCGGCCGCCTTTTCGATAGCCGTGTCAACCTTTGTTATGTCCTTGCCGCCTGCGCGTGCGAAATCTGGCTTGCCGCCGCCGTTTCCGTCGGCTATTTTTGCGACCTCGCGTACAACGTTGCCCGCAAGTACGCCCTTATCAATCGCCTTCTTTGAGCAGGCGCAGACGAAGGTCGCCGTACCCTTTTCACTGTTAACAGAAGCGAGAACAACAACGCGGTTGTCTTTTTCGTCTCTGGTCGTTTCCGCGAGGGAAGCAATATCAACCGAAGCGTCGATGCCTGCGCTCGCAACGAGTTCAAGCTCGCCCAGGTCAACGATGTCAAAGGACTTTGCCTTCTGTGCGTTTATTTCACTGTTAAGACGGGCAATTTCCCTGTCCTTTTCCTTAAGCTCAGCCGTTAAAGCCGTCGCTTTGGCAATAAGGTCGTTCACATTGGAAAGCTTCAGAGCCGAAGCGGCTGAATAAAGAGTTTCGTTAAGCGAATTGAAATACTTAACCGTGTTGAAGCCCGTGACCGCGGTAATTCTGCGTACGCCCGAAGCAACGGATGACTCGGAAATAATCCTGAACAGTCCGAGGTTGCCGGTGTTTTCGGCGTGTGTACCGCCGCAAAGCTCGGTCGAGAAATCGCCTGCCTTTACAACGCGGACTATGTCGCCGTATTTCTCGCCGAAGAGCGCCATTGCGCCGAGCTTCTTCGCTTCATCAATCGGCATTTCTTTTGTAACAACGGGAACCGCCTGCATAATAACGGCGTTTACTTCGTTTTCGACTTTCTCAATCTCCTCGCTTGTCATTGCAGAGAAATGAGTGAAGTCGAAGCGGCATTCGTCGGGATTGACGAAAGAACCTGCCTGCTCGACGTGACTGCCGAGAACTTTTCTCAGGGCAGCCTGAAGCAGATGAGCGGCGGTGTGGTTTCTCATGGTCGCCCGTCTTGTCGCTTCATCAACTTTTGCTCTGACCTTATCGCCGACCTTGAGTGATTCGCCGCTTGTAATCATAGCGTGGTGAAGATATATGCCGTCATGAGTTTTGGTCGTACCTGATATTTCACATTCAAAGCCGTCACCCGTAAGAATGCCGACGTCTCCGACCTGACCGCCCGACTCCGCGTAGAACGGAGTGGTGTCAAGCACGAGCGTGAATTCGCCGTCGTTGCCGACGAAATCAACCCTCTCGCCGTCCCTGATAATCGCCTTGATTTCAGCGTCTGCTTCAAGATCGGTATAGCCGACAAATACGGTTTTTTCAAGTCCGTTGGTTGCAACGCCCGAGCCTTCCCATGCCTCTGCGCCCGCGCCCTTATGAGCGGCTCTTGCACGTGTTTTCTGCTCGGTTACAAGCTCTCTGAAGCGAGCTTCGTCAACGGTGAGGCCTTTTTCCTCAAGCAGTTCTTTTGTAAGGTCTATCGGGAAGCCGTAGGTGTCCGAAAGCTTGAACGCATCCTCGCCCGAAATCTCGGTGCCGTCAAGGCCTTCAATCATCTGATTGAAGATTGCAAGTCCCGTGTCTATGGTCTTTGCGAAGCTTTCTTCCTCAGCTTTTATGACGTTGATAATGAAGTCGTGCTTTTCAACGAGATTGGGATAAGCCGATTTGTTCTCATTGATAACGGTTTCGGCAACCTTGTAAAGGAAGGTGCCGTCGATACCCAGAAGTCTGCCGTGTCTTGCAGCGCGTCTTAACAGTCTGCGAAGCACGTAACCTCTGCCTTCGTTTGAGGGCATAACGCCGTCGCCGATCATCATTGTCGTGCTTCTGATATGGTCGGTGATAACGCGCAGGGAAACGTCCTTCTGTGCGTCCTTGTGGTATTCAACGCCTGCGATGTCGATAATGTGCTTCATGATATTCTGAACGGTGTCAACCTCAAAGATGTTGTCAACGTTCTGCATAACGCAGGCAAGACGTTCAAGTCCCATACCTGTATCTATATTTTTGTTCTTCATCTCGGCGTAATGTCCCTCGCCGTCGCTGTCGAACTGACTGAATACAAGGTTCCAAATTTCGATTACACGGTCACAGTCGCTCGCCTGTTCGAAGTTTTCAAAGGGGCCGTATGACTCTCCGCGGTCGAAATGTATCTCAGAGCAGGGACCGCACGGACCCGAGCCGTGCTCCCAGAAGTTGTCCTTCTTGCCGAGACGTACTATTCTGTCGTGAGGGATACCGATGCTGTTTTCCCAGATCTGCTCTGCCTCGTCGTCGCTTTCGTAGATGGTTATCCAGAGACGGTCTGCGGGGATACCGAGCACGTCTGTCAGGAATTCCCACGCCCACGCAATAGCCTCCTTCTTGAAGTAGTCGCCGAAAGAGAAGTTGCCGAGCATTTCAAAATACGTACCGTGACGCGCAGTTTTGCCGACGCTCTCGATATCGGGCGTGCGGATGCACTTCTGGCAGGTGGTTACTCTGTTTCTGGGCGGAGTAATCTCGCCGGTGAAGTACTTCTTCATCGGCGCCATACCCGAGTTTATAAGCAGGAGGCTCTTGTCGTCCTTGGGTATGAGCGAAAAGCTCTCAAGGCGAAGATGTCCCTTGCTCTCAAAAAACGAGAGATATTTTTCTCTCAATTCATTAAGGCCTGTCCATTCCATAAATATATCTCCTTAACAGTTAAGTGCAAATTAATCTAAAAAATTATACATTTATAATTGCTTGTTGTCAACTGAAGATATATAAAAAACTATTGTAATATTTTATTTGTTAATGTATAATTATACTGCTTAATTGTTGACAGAAAGGGCGGTGCCGTGATGAAGAGCAGTTCCGATGGCAGATTGATTCTTAAATCAAACCTCTTGACGGTTGCGGTTATTGCCGTTATCTGCGTCGCGGTAATTGCGCTTACCTTTATCGGCAACGGCTATGCCGAGAGGAACTCTCTGCAGGACGAAAAAGGTTATTTTGACCTTGCCGGCGTCAACTTTGACAACGGAGACCGCGTTTACCTTAACGGTAACTGGGAGTATTACGAAGGTCAGTTTATCGTCAGTGACGGCATCGAAAACCCTTCTATAACATCTTCGGTATTCGTTCCCTACGCCTATTCAAGAGTGCTTGATTCGCAGCAGTTTACAAACAGCACGGGCTACGCGTCGTACAGATGCACTATTAAAAATGTCGCCGCAAGCGACTACCTTACAATTTATATCCCGTCAATAGCCTGCCCGTACAGAATTTTTATCAACAACATTTCGGTAACCGAGAGCGGATCGGTTGACAGGATTCCGGAAAATATGTGGTCAAACGCCACGCATGAGGGAATACCGTTTTTGCTGGAATCGTCGGGTGAGTACGATATAGTAATCGAGCTTTGCGGCAAAAACAACGCCATACTCTCCATGCCCGTCAAGATTGCAAATAATACCTATGACAATCTCTATCGCAGCCGCGACGCCGCATTCCGTTTTGTAATGTGCGGTATAGTTGCTACAAGTGCGTTTATCTTTATTATACTCAAGAGATTTGCGAACAGAGATCTGTATTCACTCTGGCTGCCCGTTCTGTGCTTTGTACTGCTTATTAGAATGCTGTTCACGGGCGAGAGCTATTTCGTCATTCAGTCGTTTTTGTTTAATATAAGCTTTGAAGATATAGGGCTTATGTCGTTTGCGGCAACCTTTATAATCAAGCTGATTTCGCTCGTTTACATAACTAAGTGTCTTAAAATCAAAACCGCCGACAACGTATTCGTTGCGTTCAGCGCCACGTTTCTTTTGCTTGCGCTGGCAATAAGCTTCGTGCCGAACAGCGTTTTTGACATTTATTACTTCACGATACTCCAGCTGCTTTCGTCTGTTATTGACATTTATCTTATCAACAAGCTCTGTGTTGAGGTTGTCAGGAAGACCGAGGACGCGCTTCTGTATCTTTTGTCTTACGTCTTTATGTTAGTCGGCATTATAGTCGAAGTGCTTTATTCGAACGGCGCCATACATGTCAACTGTTCGGCGGTAATGCCGACGTGCTTCCTGCTGTTCGTAGCGTTTACGGCGGTTATTCACACACGGCGTATCAGCAAGATTTTTGACTTCGCGCTCGACGCGCAGAGGCTTGAAACCGAGCTTGAGAGGGCGAACAACTCGATAATGCTCTCTCAGATTCAGCCGCACTTTATGTACAATGCGCTCAACACGATAAAATCGCTTATCAAGCGCGACCCGCCAAAGGCAGAGCAGGCGGTTATCGACTTCTCGATGTATCTGCGCGGAAATATGGACTCGCTGACGAAGGTTGATCCGATTCCGTTTTCCGAGGAGCTTGAACACATCAAGCATTACTGCAACATTGAGCTTTTGCGTTTTCAGGACAAGCTGGACGTCTTCTACGAAATCGGACCCGAGGATTTTTACGTGCCGACGCTGAGCGTTCAGCCGATAGTCGAAAACGCCATCAAGCACGGCGTTACCAAGCGCCCCGAGGGCGGTTCGGTAACAATCTCGACAGACGAGGACGAGAAGAATTATTACATAGTGGTTGAAGACGACGGAGTGGGCTTTGACGTGAACTCCATTGCTAAACGCGAGGACCCCAGGCGCAGTCACGTCGGAATTAAAAATATTAGCGAGCGACTCAAGCTGATAATGGGCGCTGATGTCGTTATCGAAAGCGTAGTAGGCACCGGCAGCCGTGTGACGGTCAAGCTTCCCAAGGACAGAAACGTCAAGACGCTTCAGGAAAGCCTTGAACTCAATGAAAGAACAAATGCCTTAAAGGAGATGGAAATATGAAAATCATAGCAGTTGATGACGAAAGACTGGTACTGGAGGATATGGCGGATATTTGCCGTAATATCAGTAACGTCGAGACCTTCGAGACCTTCTCAAACCCCGCTGATGCACTCGAATATGCAGCGCTCAACGACGATATCGACGTTGCGTTTCTCGATATTGAAATGCCGCTTATGACGGGACTTGAGCTGGCAAAAAGGCTCAACAGAATCAGACCCGAAATCAAGATTATCTTCGTTACCGGCTTCAAGGAGTATGCCTTTGAGGCGTTCGGAGTCAACGCGATAGGCTATGTACTCAAGCCGTTTTCCGAGGAAATGATTAAAAAGGAGCTTGCCAAGGTTAAGCCGACAGCCGACGCCGATGACAAGCCGAGAATAGTAGTAAAGACCTTCGGCTACTTTGATGTGTTCGTTGCGGATAAGCCCGTTTATTTCTCGTCGTCAAAGTCCAAGGAGCTGCTTGCGCTGCTTGTTGACAGAAGCGGCGGCTCGGTCAGCACCGAGAATGCAATTACCATGCTCTGGCCCGACAGAAACTATGACGACACGGTTCAGTCGCTTTTCAGAAAGGTGCTAAAGTCCCTTCGTGTTGCGCTTGCCGACGCGGGTATTTCGGAAATGCTTATCGACGTCCGCAATCAGAGAAGCGTTGACACCTCAACCTTTGATTGCGACTACTACCGCTTCGTAAAGAAGAGCGGCGAAGCAGATTACCGCGGCGAGTATATGACCGGTTATGACTGGGCGCAGAATACGAGAAATTATCTCAACAGACTTGCGGCAGAGTTATAATACACAGCAAATCAAAACGGACGGTTAACAAACCGTCCGTTTTTTCATGCGCTTTAATCATTCAATTCCCGTTACGCTGAAGCCCGCGTCGCTTACCGCCGCTCTGATTGCTTCGTCGGAAACGTCGCCGTCGAGCTTTGCAAGTCCTTTTTCAAGCTTTACCTTGACCTTCTTAACACCGTCGAGTGAGGACAGAGCGCTTTCGACCTTTGCGGCGCAGTGTTCACAGTGCATACCGTCGATTTTAATTTCCTTTTTCATAACTTAACTCCTTATATCAATTATTTTTTATACAGTCTTAAAGCGTTGCTGACGACAAACAGAGACGAAAGGCTCATTGCCGCCGCAGCAATCATCGGTGAGAGGGAGATTCCGAACGCGGGGTAAAATGCACCCGCTGCAAGCGGAATACAGATTACGTTGTAGAAAAATGCCCAGAAGAGATTTTCCCTGATGTTCGTCATAGTCTTTTTTGAGTACGATATGGCTTCGGCCGCCGACTGAAGGTCGCTGTTCATAAGCACTATATCGGCGCAGTCAATCGCTATGTCGGTGCCGTTGCCGATGGCTATGCCGACGTCCGCATTGACAAGGGCAGGGGAGTCGTTGATGCCGTCGCCTATCATGGCAACCGTTCTTCCGCCGCCTTTTAATTCGTTTACCTTTTCAAATTTGTTTTCGGGCAGAACCTTTGCAATATATTCGTCGATACCCGCGCTCTTTGCTACAAGCGCCGCCGAAGCGTCGTTGTCGCCCGTGAGCATAAAGGTTTCAAGTCCCGACTTTTTCATTTCTTCTATTGCTTTAACGCTTGTCGGCTTGATGCTGTCCTTTGCGCCGAGTATTGCAATCAGACGTGCGCTGTCCGAGAAGAAAATCAGGGACTGACTGTCATTAAGTCCTTCGTTTATATCGTCAAGCTGATTGAGCGTATCTATGCCGAGGGAATTTATATATGCATTGGTACCCGCATAATAATCCCGTCCGTTTACCGTCGCCTTTACACCTCTGCCGGTGACGGCGGAAAAATCGGAAGCCTCATATTCCTCAACATCGCCGCAGTAATCAATAACGGCATTTGCCAGCGGATGCTCGCTGTTCTTTTCAAGCGAGGCAGCGATTTTTCTGAACTCATTTTCATCAATGCCGTAAAGCTTTGCCGAAACTATTGCCGGTTTGCCCTCGGTAATTGTACCCGTTTTATCAAGCACCACGGTATCAACCTTACTCAGGTTTTCAATCGCTTCTGCCGATTTGATTAAAATGCCCTTTGAAGCGCATCTGCCGACCGCGACGGTCATGGCAACAGGCGTCGCAAGTCCGAGCGCACACGGGCAGGAGATTACAAGCACGCTTACCGCGCACTTGAAGGCAAACGCAACATCCTTTGAAACAATCAGCCAAATAACTGCCGTGATGAGCGAAATGCCCATAACTACGGGAACGAACACGCCCGCTATCTTGTCGGCGAGCTTTGAGACGGGAGCCTTTGTCGCGCCCGCGCTCTCGACTAAATCAATAATCTTTGAAAGTGTGGTTTCAAAGCCGACCTTTTCCGCTTTCATGGTGAACGAGCCGTTCTGATTGATGGTAGCCGAAATGACCCTGTCGCCGACCTTCTTTTCAACGGGTATACTTTCGCCCGTGATTGCAGATTCGTCAACCGACGAGCCGCCCGACAGGACGACGCCGTCAACGGGGATGCTCTCGCCCGAGCGAACCTTTATTATATCTCCCCTGACAATCTGTTCGCAGGGAATAACCGTTTCGGCTCCGTCGCGAATGACCGTAGCCGTTTTCGGCGACAGATCGACGAGCTTAGCTATCGCGGCGCCCGTGCGCTTCTTTGAGCGCGCTTCGAGGAATTTACCGACCGTGACGAGTGTGAGTATCATCGCCGCGCCCTCAAAATAAAGATTATGCGCGGTATCGTGCGCGAGCTCGTGATTTCCCTTTACCGTTGCATAGATTATTATTCCCGTCTCAACAAGTCCGTAAACAAGCGAGGCGCACGAGCCAACCGCCACAAGCGTGTCCATATTCGGATGAAGCTTAAACAACGCCTTGAAACCCGAATAATAGAATTTTCTGTTCAGCCATATTATCGGCAAGGTCAGCACAAGCTGAATTAAGGTAAAGCCAAGCGGGTTTGTGTCGATGCTCAGAAAATCGGGACAGGGCAGATTTATCATATGCCCCATTGAGAAATACATAAGTATAACAAGCAGCACCGCCGACCAGATAAGTCTCGTCTTTACGGGAGTGAATCTTTCCCGCTCTTCGGGCAGCTGCGCGCCGAATACCCAGACGTCGGCGCCGTAGCCCGCGTCCGTAACCGCTTTTATAATGTTTTCGTCGTTTGTTACCGACTCGTCATATTCGCATATCATCGAGTTGGCAAGCAGATTAACCTGCGCCGAGCTTACGCCCTCAACCTTTGAGGCGGCCTTTTCAACCGCCGCCGAGCAGGCGGAGCAGGACATACCCGATATTCTGTACTTCTGAAGCATCAAATCATCTCCACAGAATAATTTATACTAATTTACTATGAATTGCAAGTACATATTATAATTATTTCTCTTCTCCGTTATTTCAAACACAAATAAATTTGAGTTTGTAGGGATGATTGCGTACTTGATCCGAAGTGAGTCCGTAGGGGGCGATGACCTCAGCGCCCCGATAATTATTGCTTCATC
>JAEEUJ010000213.1 GCA_016290515.1 Clostridiaceae bacterium | reverse complement strand
CGTATATTCAAGTACTCTTCCCGATTCCTTTGTGATAATCGGGCCTATGCCGTCGCCGCCGCAGACGCCGATAATAATTTTATCGAGTTTATCAAAATCAAGATATTCCTTGTCGGCCTTGATTCTGTCGGAGCGTTCGGATTGCTCGCGGACAAGCTCCACAAACTTTTTTAATGCTGCCTGTAATTGCTGTTCTGTCATTTTATTGCCTCCTTGGTGTAATTGAGAAGACCGCCGTCAAGGATTATATCCTTCTGACGTGTCGATAAATCGTATTTAAGCTCGTATTTCTCGCCCTTGGTGAGATTTTCGAGATAAGCGGTTTCGCCGTTTACAATAGCGGATTTGATACCGTTAAGGGCTAATTCGTCGCCCTGGTCGATTTTGTCATAATCGTCAGCGTTTGCGAAGTTCAGCGGCAGGATACCCGCGTTGATAAGGTTTGCGCAGTGAATACGTGCGAACGACTTTGTGATAACTGCCTTTATTCCGAGATAAAGCGGAACAAGAGCCGCATGTTCTCTCGACGAGCCCTGACCGTAGTTAGCGCCGCCGATGATTATTCCCTTGCCTTCAGCCTTGCATCTTTCAGGGAATCCCTTGTCGCATACCGCAAAGCAGAACTGTGAAAGGTGCGGAATATTGCTGCGGTAGGGGAGTATCTTGGCGCCTGCCGGCATAATGTGGTCGGTTGTTATATCGTCGCCGACCTTAAGTATAGCTTTTGCAACTATGTCCTCAGGCATCTTTGTAGTTGTCGGGAAGGGCTTGATGTTCGGTCCGTAAAGAACTTCAACATCCTTTGCTTCTTCGGGAGAAGCTGGCATCTCAACCATATTGTCGTTTACAATGAATGAGTCGGGCATCATAATATGAAGCGGTTCGCCTAAAGTTCTCGGGTCGGTAAGAACGCCTGTCAGTGCAGATGCCGCCGCAACCTCTGGGCTGACGAGGTAAATACCCGCGTCGGCTGTTCCCGAACGTCCGAGGAAGTTACGGTTGAAGGTGCGAAGCGAAATACCGGCGGAATTGGGAGACTGTCCCATACCGATACACGGTCCGCAAGCGCTCTCAAGTATTCTCGCGCCCGCCGAAATCATATCGGAAAGCGCGCCGTTTAATGCAAGCATATTGAGAACCTGCTTAGAGCCGGGAGCTATTGAAAGGCTTACGTTGGGAGCAACAGTCTTGCCTCTGAGGATAGCCGCAACCTTCAGCATATCCATAAGTGAGGAATTGGTGCAGGAGCCAATACAAACCTGATCGACCTTGATTTCGCCAATCTCCTTAACCTTCTTTACTCTGTCAGGCATGTGGGGCATAGCTGCCATAGGCTCAAGTTCGGAGAGATTGATTTCAATGGTTTCATCATAAACTGCGTCGCCGTCAGCCTTAAGCTCCGACCAGTCTTCCTCTCTGCCTTGTGCTTTAAGAAAAGCCTTTGTAATCTCGTCAGACGGGAAAACCGACGTAGTAGCACCGAGCTCCGCGCCCATATTGGTGATGGTCGCTCTCTCTGGAACGGATAAGGTCTTAACGCCTTCACCGGTATATTCTATAATCTTGCCTACGCCGCCCTTTACGGTCATAATACGAAGCACTTCAAGTATAACGTCTTTTGCCGCTACGTAGGGCTGAAGCTTGCCCGTAAGATGTACGTTGACGATTTTGGGCATTGTGATATAGTACGTGCCGCCGCCCATGGCTACGGCTACGTCAAGTCCGCCGGCGCCCATCGCAAGCATACCGATACCGCCGCCCGTGGGAGTGTGGCTGTCGGAGCCGATAAGCGTTTTTCCGGGTTTGCCGAAACGCTCGAGATGTACCTGATGGCAAATGCCGTTACCGGGGCGTGAAAAGCGAATGCCTCTCTTTTTGGCGACCGACTGAATAAAGCGGTGGTCGTCTGCATTTTCAAAGCCTGTCTGAAGCGTATTATGGTCAATATAAGCGACGGAAAGTTCCGTTCTTACTCTTTTTACTCCCATAGCCTCAAATTCGAGATAAGCCATAGTGCCCGTAGCGTCCTGGGT
>JAEEUJ010000066.1 GCA_016290515.1 Clostridiaceae bacterium | reverse complement strand
GTTCGTAATAATAAACCCCTCCTAAGGGTTAGTTGTGGGTTCGATTCCCGCTGGGGGTGCCAAAAAATGACGGACTGTGTAAAACAGTCCGTTTATCTTTTATTCTGCGGGTTTGATTGTTACCACTTCGAAGCGGCAGCTACTTTCGGTTCTGAACGGAACTCTCCAGCCGCAGGCACCCGAGCTGACGTTCATTATTTTACCGTCGCCGAGGTCATAGTCGCCGAGAGTGTAGCTGACAAGCGAGAAGAACAGACCGTTCGGGAAAAGCTGTCCGGCGTGGGTGTGGCCCGAAAGCTGTAAATCCGTTCCCGCTTTCAGATTGTCCTTTGCCTTGGTAGGCTGATGGTCGGCAACGAGAAGGAACTTATCGGGGTCGGGATTTGCAAGCGTGCCAATGTCCTTTCTCAGGTCGGGAACCGCCGCGTCCTCTCTGCCGAGAAGCAGTAAATCCTCACCGAGCTCAGCGTATTCGTCGGCGAGAATTGTGATTCCGTTGTCCTCAATAGCCTTCACAAGCTCGGCTTCGGTATAGTGAAGTCCGTTCTTCATATATTTTGCGTGCTGAACGACCTCGTGATTGCCGAAAACGAAGTAAACGGGAATGCCTATTTCGCCAAAAAGGCGGTATGTATTTTCCATTTCCTCTTTTTCGGTGTAGTCGTCGGTGATGTCGCCGCCGAGAATTATGAAATCGGGATTTTCCGCCTTGATTTTTTCAACCGTCTGTTCGGTAAGCTCAAACGGCTGAGAGCTGCCGACATGCAGGTCGGCGACAAATACTATCTTATATTCGTTCTTCAGCTTTGCGGAGGTGTACTCGTGATACCTCGGTCTTACGGTTTCCATATTGACTGTACCGTAAACGAAAAAGAGTACGCCGAAAACAAGGCTGAGTATTTTTAACGGCAAGAATTTTCTGTCGCTCTTTCTGAGAGCAAGAAAAATACAGTAAACAATTTCCGCGACCGCGTCCGTAAACAGTACGGCGTAGATAACAACCATAATCGGCTGAACTGGGCGGAAAAACACCGGCCCGCCCATAACGATAACAGAGCAGGCGACTGCAGCAAGCAGCTTCGCGGCGATAATCACTGCGCGAAGCGATTTTTTTATATTCTTTTTTCTGAGTAAAAACTGAATAAGCGTCAGCGCGGTCTCAACCGCAACAAACATCAGCGCCCATTTTATGAACATACTGACTCCTTAATATGTTTAATTCTCAACGAAATACTTTTCGTACCAGAGTATGAAGGAATAAACCGACCAGATTTTTTTCATATTGTGAGCCGAACCTGACTTGTGGTCATCAAGGAGCTTCATAATATAATCGGTATTGAAGTATTCCTTCGCAACGTCGCCGTTGAATTTTTCCTTTACCATATTATAGAATTCGTCACGCTTCAGCCAGTCGTTAAGGGGGGTGAGGAAGCCCGTCTTTCTCATCCTTGAGGTTTCCTCGGGCAGCTCTCTTGCGGCGGCATGACGAAGGGCAACCTTTGTAGTTTCGTCGTCAATTCTGTATTTTGCGGGTATCTGCAAGGCGACCTTAAGCATTTCCTTGTCGAGGAAAGGAACTCTTAATTCAAGCGAGTTCGCCATACTCATTCTGTCCGCCTTGACAAGTATGTCCTGAACAAGCCAGGTGCGTATGTCGGCATACTGCATCTTGGTAATATCGTCCTCGCCCTGAGCCTCGTCAAAAATCGGTTTGGTGTAAACCCACGGCTCCTCTGACGGAATCTTTTTGCCTAAAACCTTATCAACCTCGGAATGATTGTAAACGTAGTTGCATCGTATAAAGCGCTGTTCAATCGGGTATCTGCCTCTGGTTAAGAAGCGCTTGCCGTGGAAGTTCGGCAGCTTCTGAGCAACATTACCGAGCAGATTTCTTATACCCTGCGGAACCTTCATATACTTTTCGAAGTCAAGCGGCTCTCTGTAATAGTGATAACCGCCGAAAAGCTCGTCGGCACCCTCGCCCGAAAGCACAACCTTTACCTGCTCGGCGGCAAGTCTTGCAAGGAAGTACAGCGCAATAGCCGACGGATTGGGGAGAGGCTCGTCCATATAATACTGCACCATAGGCGTTACGTCGAAGTATTCCCCGGCGGTGATTTCCTTGGTGTAATTTCTTACGCCCTCATGCTCGGCGAATTTAACCGCGCGGTCAAGCTCGGAGTATTTCTTCTCGGCATAGCCTACCGAGAAGGTGCGCACGTCGTTGCGCTTCGCCATTTCGTGAACTACGTAGCTGGAGTCAACGCCGCTTGAAAGGAAGCAGCCGACCTCAACGTCAGCTATGCCGTGAGCGACGGTTGAGCCCTTGAAGGTTTCGTCGATAAGATTTTCCCAGTATGCCATATCCTTTTCGTTGTCAATATCATACTTGGGTGTGAAATATCTTTCGGTTGTGAATTTGCCGTCCTTGTATTCAAACCAGCTGCCCGGCTCCATTTTATAGACGTTCTTAAACATAGTCTCGGTCGTCGGGATATACTCGAAGCAGAGATAGTCGGGAAGTCTTTCCTCGTTGAATTCCTTTTTGAACAGCGGATTGTCAAGAAAGCTCTTGATTTCCGAGCCGAAAAGGAAATTGCCCTCATTAAGATAGTAGAAAAACGGCTTTATACCGAAAATATCTCTCGCGCCGTAGAGCTTGTTTTCGTTCTTGTCCCAGATGACAAAGGCAAACATACCGCGAAGCTTAACGAGCAAATCCTTGCCGTATTCCTCGTAGCCGTGAAGCAGAATTTCCGAGTCTGTTCTCGTCTTGAAGGTATGTCCCTTTTTAATCAGATCCTCACGGAATTCCTGATAATTGTAAATCTCGCCGTTGAAAACAAGCACCTTCGAGCCGTCCTCGTTGGTAATCGGCTGACTGCCGCCGTCAAGGTCAATTATCGAAAGACGGCGGAATCCGAGC
Source organism: Clostridiaceae bacterium (assembly GCA_016290515.1). Lineage (GTDB taxonomy): Bacteria > Bacillota > Clostridia > Oscillospirales > Acutalibacteraceae > Fimenecus. The sequence goes on along the minus strand of JAEEUJ010000066.1, from coordinate 7,581 downwards.
GAAACCTTATCGTCAACGTAGTAGTCGTCCTGGTCGGGACCCCTGTGGACGATACGGTCAGCCATTTTCCGTATTATCTGCTGATTCTTTTCAATGTCGTTTTCGGCGTTAACGTAGCCAACAAATCCGCACATATTCTACCTCTTAATTTTCCTTTAACTTTTTATCGCAGGCGAGTATGCTCGCCCTCGCAAGACATTCCATCGAATCGACGATGTCAACTCTCTGAATGTCGAAATCCTTTTTGATTATCGAAAGCTCGGTGCAGCCGAGTATAATCGCGTCGCAGCCCTGCTTCTTAAGCTCGCCTATGATACGGTGGAACTCGAATATATCGACTTCCTTGCCCGCCTTGACCTGATTGTAAATGATGTTCATCAGCGATTTCTGATCCTCGTCGGACGGAACAACGCATTCAAGGCCGTGCTTCTCGATAATGTCCTGATAGGCGTGCGATTTAACCGTGCCCTCGGTCGCAAGCACACCGATTTTTTTGAGATTCGGCACGCATTCCTGACAGCGCTTTACCGTTTCCTCAAGTATATTGATAATCGGAATGTTTACGTTCTTCTGAATTTCCTCGTAGAAGAAATGCGCGGTATTGCAGGGGATGACGATATAATCGCAACCGTCCTCCTCGAGCATTTTCGCATCCTTTGCCATTACGGGAACGGGATTGGGCTTTGACTTGTCGAGAATGTAGTCGGTTCTGTCGGGAATCGAGGCATGATTAAGAATGACCATCGCTATATGCTCCTGGTCGGTTGCCGCGTCGGTCATCTTGACGACCAGATCCGCAAAGTAAATCGTTGCCAGCGGTCCGACGCCGCCGAGTACGCCTAAAATTTTCTCTTTCATAATTTTTAACCTTTATTAAAAATACTTTTTGAACTTTCTGAACTGATTGAGCAGCGCCGCACGGGCATAGAAGTTGTGCTTGAAGTTTTTGTCCTCTTTATAAAGCAGGGGATAGGTAACCTTGCCTTCCTTAAAGAGCTTTCTTGCAAGGTCCTTGAAATCGCTCTCGGGAACATATTTCATAATTACGCCCTTGGGAACGACCGAGTAGAGATTGATGTTGTCGGCAACGGTGTAGTCCTCAAGATTGTCGTAGATGTAGTCGTTTACAATCCACTTGACCGTGTTGAAGCCGCTGCCCGTGACATAGAAATTGCTTCTGCCGAGACGTACGTTGATTTCAAAGAACTTGTACTTTCCGTCGCGCTCGTCGTACTTGATGTCAAAATTTGCAAAGCCGACGTAGCCGATATGCTCGAGGAATTTCGTAGCCGCAGCAACGATATCGGGATTGACCTCGTTGATAATTGCAACGGGATTGCCGATAGCCGAGGGGGTGTGGTCCTCAAGCAGAGTTCTGCCCAGCGAGGCGAAGCGGACCTTTGAATTCTTGTCGCAGTAGCAGGTCAGCACTCTCATATACGTATCGTCGCCGGGAATCTTGTCCTGAATGAGGAACTTGTAATTGTAGCTTGAACCCTCGAGGTTTTTGAGCATCTTGCGAAGGTCCTCCTCGTTGTCGAACGAGAACACCTTTTTCTTGCCCTCAAACTTGGCGTAGTGATACATAGCCGAGTTGGCGGGCTTTGCGATTACGGGGTAGTCGAAATCAAATTTGAGGTCGTTTTCCTTTCCGCATTCGTAAACGTAGGTTTTCGGGTAGTCCAGACCGAGCTCCTCGAAAATCTCATAGAACTTGTCCTTGAGAACGATTCTGTTGAGCAGGTCCTCATCTATGTAAGGTACGATATAATAAGGCTCGAGCACTTTCTTTGACTCGATAAGTGCTCTGACGTACCAGTCGCCGCAGCCGAGCACGATGAGCTTCTTCTTTCCCTCGAACTCCTTGCCGATTTCGAGCAGATGCTCAACGAGAACGTCCTTGTTTTCAAGACCGGGGAAAATGCGGTTTTCGATAATGTCGGAATTTGCGATATAGCCGCCCTCGGACATACTCAGAACGAGCGACTTGATTTTATACTCCTCGTGGAAGCTTCTTGCAAGCGAATACGCCGTGATGTCCGCGCCGAGTATTACGGGTAAAAATTCTCTTTCTTCAAAATGCATACAAAAGCCTTCTTTACACAATATATGTATCATTTAATTATAGAATATAACTATATATATTGTCAAGGACTTTACAAATCGGAGTTTATCGGGGTAATTGTTTTCGTTTAACCTTCTAAGCTCCCCTTGTCAGGGGAGCTGTCAGCCGAAGGCTGACTGAGGGGTAGTAATGGTTGATAATACTGTAAATTTACTACCCCTCCGTCATTTTGCAAAGGCAAAATGACACCTCCCCTGACAAGGGGAGGTGTGAGTGGGATATTAACCGATATCTCCCCTACAAACTCAAATTTGATTTTATCCCAAAAAGCCTTTCATCTTCTGCACCGAGTCCTCCTCGAAGCTTATGAGGTTCTCGGCAATTCTTCGGTAGCCGTCGGGAATTTCCGAATATTCCTTCAGCAGCCTTGTAAGGTCGATAACTCCCATAACGGCGCCCTGTATCACGATTTCCGCAAGCTTGTCGTTGCTGCGCGAGGTAAGGGTATTAAGCTGAATTCCCGACCAAAGACCGAGCTTTGAAAACGCGCCCTGCTTTTCGGGGTCAAGGCCCTCGGCGGCGAGCGCTTCAATGGCGGCCTTGGCGTGCTTGCCGTAGTCATCATACTCGCGCTGCAGTTCAGACATCATTTTGTCGTCCTCAACCTTTTCAAAAAGCATCTTGACTGCTTCGGCGCCCATCACCGCATTTTCAAGCACCTTGTTCAGAAATTCGGCGCTTCTGCTTTGTTCGTTCATATATTGCTTTCTCCTTTGATTTTTCTTTTATTATCGGTAAAAAGCTTTGGTTTATACTGTTTACATTTTCGACAGATTGTTCTATAATATTTTCGTTAATTTTAATCGGAGGGATAAATATGGCAGAAATCAACAACAAATTTGTAGCGTTTATGGCAAACCTCGTAAAACCCGCAATCAGCAAGGCTTTTTACAAGAGCATGAGAAAGAAGCCCATACAGCCCATGAAGCTCAAAAAGGCGAGCGAGATTTCCGACAGAGACCTCAGCAATATCCGATTTGTCGCTCACAGGGGACTTTCGGGCGTTAATCCCGAAAATACCGCCCCGTCGTATAAGGCGGCCGCCGACCACGGCAATTTCTACGGCATTGAGTGCGACACATATCTGACCAAGGACGGCGTGTGGGTAACGGTTCATGACCCGAATCTCGATTCCCTCTTCTCGGGCGAGGGCGATGTCAGGGATTACACGCTTGACGAGCTTCATCAGCTTAAAATGATCCGCGGCGCAAACATCGGTAAGTTCCTTGACGTCAAGATGTGTACGCTTCAGGAATACGTCGATATATGCAAAAAGGGCGGTTGCGTTCCCGTTATTGAAATCAAGGACCCGCGCACCGAGCTTATGCAGAATTTCTACGACTTCCTTGTAAAAAACAAGATCGAACACAGCTGTACCGTTATTTCGTTCATTATTGAGGACCTTGCGGCGCTTCACAAAATCGATCCCGAGCTTGACTGCTGGTATCTCGTTGACTATCTTGACAAGAAAAATATTCAGGCTGCGCTTGACGCCGGCTGTACGGGAATGGATTTCTCGTCCGAATTCAACGCCTGCCGTCCCGATTGGATAAAGAAGGTTATTGACGCAGGTATGACGGCGGCTTGCTGGACCGTCGACAACAAGGAGAAGCTTGAGGCGATGCTTGCCGCAGGCGTAACCGTAATTACAACCAATTCGATTTTACCCGAATAAGCAAATAGACAAAAACTATCTAACGGCAATTTAAGGAGCTTTTATGGCAAAATTCTGTCCGCTTTTTTCTTCCTCGTCGGGCAATGCGACCTACATAGGCTCGGGCGACAGCTCGGTGCTTATCGACGCAGGCGTGAACGCAAAAACGCTTGAGGGCGCGCTGTACAATATCGGTGTTGACCCCGCTTCGCTCGATGCGATATTTATTACCCACGAACACGGCGACCACAAGAAAGGTCTGCGTGTGTTCGCCTCGAGGTATAATATAAAGGTCTATGCGACCGCCGGCACTCTCGGCAGTCTTGAAGCGGACGGCGAGCTTGTAAAGGTTGACTATGACGAGGTTTCCGAAAAGGGAACCGAAGCGGGCGGCCTGCTCGTAAAGCCCTTTGCGACTCCTCACGATACCGTACAGAGCTGCGGCTATTGCGTATTCACCCCCGACGGACGTAAAATCACCGTCTGCACCGACCTCGGATATATACCCGATTCGGTCAGCGAGGCGATAAGCGGCTCCGACCTTATACTGCTCGAATCCAATCACGATATACGGATGCTCGAAAACGGACCTTATCCCTATCATCTCAAGCAGAGAATTAAGGGAAAGAGGGGACACCTTTCAAACGAGATTTGTGCCGAGGAAGCCGTGAAGCTGCTTGAAAGCGGCACGACGAGAATTGTTCTCGGACATCTGAGTAAGGAAAACAACGTTCCCGAGCTTGCCTATCAGACGACGTATTCGTCGCTTGAAATGGCGGGCGCAAAGGCGGACAGCGACTATATACTTAAGGTTGCGAAGCCCGTCTGGGACGGCAAGGCGATAATGCTATGATTAACATAACCGTAATTGCCCTCGGTAAATTAAAAGAAAAATATATGCGTGATTTCTGCGACGAGTACGTCAAAAGGCTATCGGCATACTGTAAGCTGAACATAGTTGAGCTTGCGCCGAAGGCGTTGAGCGATAACCCGTCACAGACGGAAATCGCACAGGCTTTATCTGCCGAGGCGCAGATGATCAAGGCGAAAATTCCGCAGAATTCCTACGTCTTTTCAATGTGTATTGAAGGCAAACAGATGCCGAGCGAGGCGTTTAGTAAGAAATTATCTAAACTTGCGGTTGACGGAAAAAGCAGTATCGTTTTTATAATCGGAAGTTCCTTCGGACTCGATGAGGAAATAAAAAAGCTGTCCGACGAGCGCTTTTCAATGAGCGAAATGACCTTCCCGCACCAGATGGCGAGGGTAATGCTTTTAGAACAGCTTTACCGAGCGTTTCAGATTTCATCGGGCGGTAAATATCACAAATAGGAGAAATAATTATGACAAGAGAGCAATTCTTCGAAACGCTGGAAGTGAACGGTATTGATAAAAACATTGTCAGCTTTGATGACAGTATAAAAGAAGGACACGGAATAAGACAAAACTATCATCGTTGGGAAACTTTTATAAGAGAACGAGGGCAGGAATATAATGTTATTGGATATCCTTCAGAAAGCGATGCGCTGATTGCTTTAAGTGAACAACTAATTGGTATTTACGGTAAAAAATGACAAAAACGGAGAGTCGTTTGACTCTCCGTTTTACTTTGTGCTTAATTAAAAAACTTTTTTCATAAAGTATTTGCAGTGGCCTTTCGGGCAATCCTCAAGGGTGCCGAAAACAGTATAGCCCTGTTTCTCATAAAAATCTTTTGCCTGCCAGTCAAAGGTGTCAAGATAAACGAGATTGCAGTTTTCCTTAAGAACTCCCTCAACCTCGGCTAAAAGAGCCGAACCGATACCCTGACCCCGATAAGCTTCGTCAACCCAGAGAATATCGATGAAACCGAAGTCCCACGCAATTCCGAGGCCTAAGCAGCCGCCGATGATATTGCCTTCGGCATCAACGGCCTTTCTCTGAACGGCATAGGCCTCCGCATCCTCTCTTACGGGTACCGTTGCAAGGTTGAACTGATAGAGGCTTTCGTCAATAAATTCGGCCTCCTCATCATTGGCGCAGCGTTCAATTCTGTAATCCATTTTTATACCTCCCAATAGTATTACTTCCTCTTGAACAGGCGGTTGATGTGCCTGTAATACTCTGCATCAACTTGATTTATCGTATCTTCCGTAGTGCGGAAAAGCCAGTTGCCGGCGGCCCTGCCGGGTACGTTCATCCGCGCATCCGAGCCGAAGCCGCACAGGTCCTGAAACGATATCATACTGATAAGCGACGGGCTTCTCCATACCGCCTCGATAATCGCACGGCACGACGGGCTGCGATAGCCGCCCTCGCCCCAGTTGTCGCCCTTAAAGCCGCAGTAATCGAGTGCAAAGCGGCGCTCGTTTTCACTTGCCTCCCAGAGCCATGCAAGCACGGTCGTATTGTCGTGAGTGCCGACATAGGCTATGGAATTCTTCGGGTAATTGTGCGGCAGGTGAGTGCTGTCGCCGTTCGGGTCGAATCCGAACTGAATTACCCGCATACCGGGAAACTGAGTGTCCTCAAGAAGCTCAATAACGTCCTCGCCGAAGGTGCCCAAATCCTCGGCTACTATCGGCAGGTCGCCGAGCTCGTCTTTAATTGCGTTGAACAGCTTCATTTTCGGGCCGTCAAGCCACTCGCCGTTTTTCGCTGTTTTTGACTCGGCGGGAACTGCCCAGTAGGAAGCGAAGGCTCTGAAATGGTCGATTCTTACGGTGTCGAAAATTCGCAGCGAGGCTTTGAGCCTTGCAATCCACCATTTATAGCCGTCCTTCTCCATAGCCTTCCAGTTATAGAGCGGGTTGCCCCAGAGCTGACCGTCCTCGGAGAAATAGTCGGGCGGCACGCCTGCGACACGCTTTTTCGCAAAGGTCTTTGAGTCAATTTCGTAAAGCCCTCTGTTGCTCCAGACGTCGACGCTGTCCATCGAAACGTAGATGGGCATATCGCCGAGTATTTTAACGCCTCTGTCGTTGGCGTAGTATTTGATTTCACGCCACTGCGAGAAGGCGATATACTGCACGAAGCGGTAAAATGCGGCAAGCTCTCTGAGTTCGCCGTCGGCATTTTCAACGCATTTTTCATAGTAAGCGTATTTTTTGTCCCACTCATACCACGGCTTGTCGGAGTTCATTTCCTTAAGCGCCGAGTAGAGCGAATAAGCCTCGCACCACGGATTTTCTGCAACGAAAGCGTCAACCTTTTGCTTTATTTCGTCAGTGATATTCGCATACGCTTTTTTGAGAAGCTCAAGACGCGCGTTATATGCAAACTCGTAGTCGGCAGTATAGGGTGAGCCGTAATAGACGTTTCTCTCAATATCGGCGTCGCTGACAAGCCCCGCTTTTTTCAGCTCGTCGGGTGAAATGAACATATGCGAAATCGCAAACGCCGCATTCGAGGTGTAGGGCGAGCCATAGAAATCGGGCGGATTGAGCGGCAGCACCTGCCAGTAGGAAAAGCCCATATCCGCAATTTTTTCGATAAATCTCTTCGTTTCGTCGCCCATAACGCCTACGCCGTAGCGGGAGGGCAGACAGCTTAAGTGCATCAGTACGCCCGATGCTCTTGTGTTCAACATTAAAATATCTCCTCGGTAATAAATATAACTATTATATGATACATTAAATGCCGTTAAACTGCAATAGAAAAAGAATGATAAATTTGAGTTTGTAGGGATGATTAAAATCACTTAACCTTCTAAGCTCCCCTTGTCAGGGGAGCTGTCAGCCGAAGGCTGACTGAGGGGTAGTAAAGGTTGATAATACTGCAAAATGACTACCCCTCCGTCATTTTGCAAAGGCAAAATGACACC
>JAEEUJ010000065.1 GCA_016290515.1 Clostridiaceae bacterium | reverse complement strand
AAGAGCGGCTGATATATACCGAGCGCTCCGAGCACAACGCCCGAAACTACGAACAGCACGAGTATTCTTGCAGGCGTCCAGTTTGTAAGATCAATTAACAGCTGACCTATTACGCAAATCAGTCCGCCTACAACGAATGCTTTGAGAAACATCATTTTAATCCCTCCCGTTTTATTATTTCCCTGTGTATTTACTTATTCCCAAAACGGTGGTAAAATTGATAAGAAAAAATTGATTATCCTATTCAGAGGTGAAATATATGGTAAATAAGCTTACCGACTGTTATAAGTTAATCAACGGCGTCAGGGTGCCGTGTGTTGCCTTCGGCACGTGGAAAATGCCCGGGCGCGTAGCCGCGGACGCCGTGAAATGCGCCCTTGAAACGGGTTACCGCCATATCGACACCGCCGCCGCATATCAGAACGAGGAATACGTCGGCGCAGGCATCAGGGAAAGCGGGATTGACCGTAATGAAGTATTCCTTGTCTCGAAGCTTCCCAACGACGACCACGGCTACGAAAAGGCTGTCGCTTCATGCGAAGCCTCACTTAAAAGGCTCGGCACGGACTATCTCGACTCCTATCTTATTCACTGGCCCGTGCTCGTGCAGAACGTTGACAGACTTGAAGAGGATCTGTGCGAAACGTGGAGAGCCTTTGAACGCCTTTATAATGACGGAAAGCTTCGCTCGATGGGCACGAGTAATTTCAATATTGAGCATATCGAACTGATTAAGCGCAACTTCTCAACTTACCCGATGATAAATCAGGTGCAGATGCACCCGCAGAATCCCGAGGAGGAAATGATTGCCTACTGTAAAGAGAACGGTATAATTCCCGAGGCGTGGAGCCCGCTTATTCAGGGGCAGGCATTCAAGCGCGAGCTTCTTGTAGAAATGGCTGAAAAGTACGGCGTTTCCGTTGCTCAGCTCTGCGTCAGATTTATCGTGCAGAAGGGGGCAGTACCCGTACCGAAATCCGCAACGCCCGAGAGGATAAGAAACAACGCCGACGTTTTCGGTTTTGAAATCTCTGCCGAGGATATGGAGAAAATGGCAACGCTTCGCACTTACGGACGTATCGGCGACGATCCTTCGGTCCCGAGAACGCATCAGGTTGTAGGTTTTTAATAAAAATCAGGGCGGCCGCCGGCCGCCCTTTAGTTATGAGTTTTGAGTTATGAGTTATGGTTTTCGCTTCGCGAAAAGCTTTAATGCTGTTGCCGTCAACCTGAAAAGCAGCTTATAACTGCGCGAAGCGCATCATAACTGATAACTTGCCGAAGGCAATCATAGCTCTCGGATTATTCATTTCTTCATCAATAAATACTTTTCCCTTGTCGCTTTTCCGCCGCGTATATGGCGTTCGGATTTATTGACGTCGAGCACGTGCCGCACCTGACTGAAGAGCGCGGGATTTGCTCTTTTCAGTCTTTCGGAAACATCCATGTGGACAGTCGATTTACTTATTCCGAATTGCTTCGCCGCTGCTCTGACGGTGGCGTTGTTTTCAACTATGTACTCGCCTAATTCAACTGCGCGTTCTTCAACCGTATATCTCAAATGAAGCCCTCCTTACATTTCAATAATAATTATGTAAGAATAAGGCTTTTTATGTATATAATGACAGTTGCAATTATTAAGACTTTGTGTTAAAATATTAACAACCTGACGGAAAGATTTATCTGACCGAAAGCGCTATAAGTAATTTTGACGGTATTACTGCGCTCTCAGGGCGCAGTTTTTTTGTTTTGGAGGTATTATGGAAACAAGAGTAGCTGTAATCGCAATCATAGTCGAGAATACCGGAAGCGTTACCGAGCTTAATTCCATTCTCTCGGAATACGGCGAGAATATCATAGGCAGAATGGGTATTCCGTATCACGAAAAGAATATCAACTGTATCACCATTGTCATTGACGCGCCGCAGAACGATATCAATACTCTCTGCGGTAAAATCGGACGGCTTGACGGCGTTTCATCCAAGGCGGCTTTCAGTAATGTATAAGGCGTTAATCGACCGACTCGAAGCGGACAGCTTTTTGACAGCCGACGAGTACCTTACACTGATTGAAAACTATAAGCAGATAAGCGCTTATGCTGCTCAAAGAGCAGTGGAAACCAAGAAGAAATACTACGGTAACAAGGTTTTTGTCAGAGGTCTTATCGAGTTTTCAAACTACTGCCGCAACAACTGCTATTACTGCGGAATCCGCGCGGGTAATAAGAATATTGAGCGTTACAGGCTGACACCAGACGAAATCGTTTCCTGCGCCGACAGCGGCTATGAGCTGGGCTTTCGCACCTTCGTTTTGCAGGGCGGCGAGGACACGCACTACACGGATGACGACTTTTGCCGTGTAATCGGCGAAATCAAGAAAAGGCATCCCGACTGCGCCGTTACGCTTTCCTTAGGCGAGAGAAGCACCGAGAGCCTGAAAAGACTTAAAGATGCAGGCGCAGACAGGTATCTGCTGCGTCACGAAACGGCAAACCGCGAACATTACCGAAAGCTTCATCCCGATTCGATGAGCTTTGACAACCGCCTTCGCTGTATTGATGACCTGAAGCGCTTCGGCTATCAGGTCGGCGTCGGCTTTATGGTCGGCTCGCCTTATCAGACCGACCGTGACCTCGCAAACGAATTCGCATTTCTCAGAAAGGTAAATCCGCAGATGGTCGGCATAGGTCCGTTTATCACTCATAAGGATACGCCCTTCAGCGATTTTGAAAGCGGGAGTGCCGAAAAAACGCTGTTAATGCTTTCGCTTATCAGACTTACCTTGCCGAGGGTTCTTCTTCCCGCGACGACCGCACTGGGAACACTTGATATAAAGGGCAGGGAAAAGGGCATACTTGCGGGCGCAAACGTCCTGATGCCTAATCTGTCGCCCGTAAGCGTCAGAGGAAAATACATGCTCTACGACAATAAAATCTGCACCGGCGAGGAAGCCGCACAGTGCGTGGAGTGCCTGAAAAACCGTATTAAAACTACCGGTCACGAAATCGTGACTGACAGAGGAGATTATAAAAATGAAGTATGATGTAAAAAGCATGAAGGCTGACGAGTTTATCAGCGACGAGGAAATCCTTGATACGCTCAAATATGCCGACGAAAACAAGGACAACAAAGAGGTTGTCAACGCAATCCTTGAAAAAGCGGAGCTTCGCAAGGGACTTTCCCACCGCGAGGCGAGCGTGCTTCTCGCCTGCGACGACGAGGAGACCGTGAAGAGGATTTACGACCTTGCCGAGCAGATTAAGAAGGACTTTTACGGCAACAGAATCGTACTGTTTGCGCCGCTTTACCTTTCGAATTACTGCGTAAACGGCTGCCTTTACTGTCCTTATCATCTCAAGAACAAGCACATTCCAAGAAAGAAGCTTACTCAGGAAGAGGTTGCAAAGGAGGTTATCGCCCTTCAGGACATGGGACACAAGCGCCTTGCCATCGAAGCGGGCGAGGACCCCGTCAACAATCCCATTGAGTACATTCTTGAGTGCATTAATACGATTTACTCTATCAAGCACAAAAACGGTGCAATAAGACGCGTTAACGTCAATATTGCTGCCACTACCGTCGAGAACTATAAAAAGCTCAAGGACGCGGGAATAGGCACGTATATTCTTTTCCAGGAAACTTATAACAGAAAGAACTACGAGTACCTTCACCCGACAGGTCCGAAGCACGACTACTGCTATCATACCGAGGCTATGGACAGAGCGATGGAGGGCGGCATTGACGACGTAGGCTGCGGCGTACTGTTCGGACTTGACAACTACCGTTACGAATTTGCGGGATTGCTTATGCACGCCGAGCACCTTGAAGCTGTTCACGGCGTAGGCCCGCACACGATAAGCGTACCGAGAGTAAAGCCCGCCGACGACATCGACCCCGACGATTTTGACAACTCACTTTCGGACGATATGTTCTGCAAGATTGCGGCGTGTATCAGAATCGCCGTTCCCTATACGGGTATGATTATCTCGACGAGAGAGACTCCCGAGGTAAGAGCGAAGATAATCCGTCTGGGCGTCAGCCAGATAAGCGGCGGCTCGAGAACCTCTGTCGGCGGCTATGCCGAGGCGGAGCGTCCGCACGACACCGAACAGTTTGACGTGTCCGACAACAGAACTCTTGACGAGGTTGTCAACTGGCTTATGAGAACGGGATATATTCCATCGTTCTGCACCGCCTGCTACCGTGAGGGCAGAACGGGCGACCGCTTTATGTCGCTTTGCAAATCGGGACAGATTCAGAACTGCTGCCATCCCAACGCACTTATGACCTTAAAGGAATTCCTTATCGACTACGCAAGCGAGGACACACGCAGAATCGGTGAGGAAATGATTGAGAAAGAAATAGGCAATATCCCGAAGGAAAAGGTACGCGAGATAGTTCGTGAAAGACTCGGACTTATCGAGCAGGGCAACCGTGATTTCAGATTTTAAGAGGTAATTATGTCGCTTAACGATACCGCATCCGCCGAGAGAGTGCACATAGGCTTTTTCGGCGTGAGAAACGCGGGCAAAAGCTCGCTTGTAAACCGAATAACTAATCAGGAAATGTCCGTTGTCAGCGACGTTAAGGGCACTACGACCGATTCTGTCAGAAAGGCTATGGAGCTTCTGCCCGTCGGTCCTGTCGTCATAATCGACACGCCCGGTATTGACGACGAGGGCGAACTCGGCGAAAAGAGGGTAAAGAGCGCGAAAAAGACGCTCGATATGTGCGACGTCGCGGTGCTCGTCACCGAAAACGAAACGCTCAACGAAGCGGAAAACGGACTTGTCGCAATATTCAGGGAGCGCGAAATCCCGTACCTTGTCGCCGTCAATAAAGCTGATCTGAAGCAGGAATTTGACAAGTCAAAGCTTTACGTCAGTGCGCTTACGGGCGAGGGCGTTGAAGAGCTAAAAGAAAGAATTGCCGAAAAGGCAAATCTTAAGAAAAAAGAAGTACGCCTTGTGGCCGATTTTATAAGCGAAGGCGATACGGTAATACTCGTAATTCCCATCGACGAATCCGCACCGAAGGGCAGGATAATTCTGCCGCAGCAGCAGGCGCTGCGCGATATACTTGACGCGCACGCAAGGGCGCTCGTCTGTCAACCCGAAGAGCTTGAAAAAACGCTTGATTTACTCAGAGAACCTCCGAAGCTCGTTATCACCGATTCTCAGGTGTTTGCGAAGGTTATGAAGATAGTTCCCGATAGCATTAATCTCACGTCATTTTCGATAATTATGGCGCGTTACAAGGGCTTTCTCGACACGGCGCTTGAGGGCGCAGAGAAGCTCGACAGCCTTGAAAACGGGGCTAAAATACTCGTCTGCGAGGGCTGTACCCATCACCGTCAGTGCGAGGACATAGGCACGGTCAAACTTCCGAGATGGCTGAAGGAATACACCGACAAGGAACTGAATTTTGAATTTACCTCCGGCCACGGCTTTCCCGATAATTTATGCGATTATGACCTTGTACTTCACTGCGGCGGCTGTATGCTCGGCGATGCTGAAATGAAATCCCGTGCCGACGCCGCGAAAAGTGCAGGCGTTGCCTTTACCAATTACGGAACGGTTATCGCAAAGCTCAACGGCATTTTAGAGCGCAGCACCGAAGTACTTTAATAATATACGGCTTCGTTTAGAAGCCGTTTTTTTATTGGTCTTTGTTAATTATCCGAAAACCACATCGAGCGTCATCATAACCACGAAGCCGAGCATCAGCCCGAGAGTTGCCGCGCACGAGCGCCCGTGTGCCTTTGAATCGGGGATAAGTTCCTCGGCCACAACGTAAATCATAGCGCCCGCCGCAAATGCGAGAAGGTAGGGCAGGGCGGCGGATACCGCCCTTGTCAGTATGAGCGTCAGCGCGCCTGCTATCGGTTCAACCGCACCCGACAGCACACCGCCGATAAACGCCTTTGCTTTTGACTTGCCTTCAGCTTTTAACGGCATCGAGATTATTGCGCCCTCGGGAAAATTCTGTATAGCAATTCCGACGCACAGCGCCATAGCCGAGGCTGCGGTGATATATGCGTTTTCGCCGCGGGCAGCCGCCAGTGATACGCCGACCGCCATACCCTCGGGAATATTATGAAGCGTAACCGCGATTATCATAATCGCGGTTTTACTTTTTTTCGTGCTTCTTATTCTGTCGGGATATACGCTTCTTGATTTGATTTTCGGCAGGGCGTAGTCGAGTACGAGAAAGAAGCACACTCCTGCCGAGAAGCCGACGCTTGCCGGCAGAAACCTCAGCGCGCCGTCGCCCGACAGCTCGATGGACGGAATCAGAAGCGACCAAACCGAAGCGGCTATCATAACGCCCGAAGCGAAGCCCATCAGCAGCTTTTCAAGCTTCGGGTTGGTTTTGCTTTTCATCAGAAACACCGTTGAGGCACCCAGAGAGGTACCGAGAAACGGCAGAAAAAGGCCCAATAAAGTCATTAAAAGAACTCCTTACGGTTTAACTGTGCTTTCTTATACACAATATATTTCGGAGTGTTTGTTTTTGTGATTTTTTGCGTTTTTTAAGCGGAAAAACTTTGTGGCGAAATTTCACAAAATTTTTCAATATTTTTTCAACAAAATGCTTGACTTTATATAGTTTTGGCATTATAATGGTGACAAAGTGGTGCGAAAAAGCACTCAAAATTCATAATAAAGGTGAATTTGCCCATGGTTTCACTATGAAACCGTGGAGATATTTAACTCGGAAGGGAGGGACAGACGTGGCGTCGTTCACCAACAATTACAAGCATACGATAGACGCGAAAAACCGTCTGTTTATTCCCGCACGCTTCAGAGCAATGCTCGGCGAATCCTTTTACCTTTATTATGAGCCCGGCTCACCCTGTATCGCGGTTTTCAGCGAGGAGGAGTGGGAGAAGAAGTCCAACGAGGTTGTTGAGTCCAGAGACGCCGATTGGCAGCGTTATTTCTTCTCAAACGTAATCACCGTTGAACCGGACAAGCAGGGCAGAGTTACCGTTAAGCCTGACTTCTGCAAGGGAGCGGGACTTAAGAAGGATGTTGCGGTTGTCGGCGTAGGCAACAGAGTTGAAATCTGGGATGCCGATAAGTACGAGGCGGAGCACGCTCAGCTCGAGGCAACCTCAAAGCGTTTCCCGAGTATGGTCAACTGACGGGGTGGGTATATGGAGTTTTCTCATATTCCCGTTCTGTTCGAAGAAACCATAGAGTCGCTTGACATTAAGCCTGACGGTCTTTATGTTGACTGCACGGCGGGCGGCGGAGGCCACTCGAAAGCCATACTTGACAGGCTGACTTCGGGTAAGCTTATAGCCATAGATCGCGACCCCGATGCGGTTGAGATATTGAACGAGCGCTTAGGCTCATACAAAAACGTAGAAATTGTACATAATACCTTTAATAATATAAAGGCGGTCCTTGACGGACGTAAGGCGGACGGAATACTTGCCGACCTTGGAGTGAGCTCTTTTCAGCTCGACGAGGCGTCACGCGGCTTTTCGTTTCACAAGGATGCCGAGCTCGATATGAGAATGAGCAAAACCGGCGTCAGTGCAAAAGACCTTGTCAATACGCTTTCGGTCGGTGAGCTTACGAGAATTATAAGGGACTACGGCGAAGAAAAATACGCCAACCGTATTGCCAACAACATTGTCAATTCGCGGCATATGAGGGAGATAAACACCACTTTTGAACTCATAGAGATAATTAAAGCCTCTATGCCGCAGAAGGCAATGCGGGATTCGCACCCCGCCCGCAGAACATTTCAGGCTCTGCGCATAGCTGTCAACGGCGAGCTTGACCAGCTTGACACGGCGCTTGACGATATGTTCGACTGTCTGAAGGTCGGCGGCGTGCTTTCGATAATAACATTCCATTCTCTTGAAGACAGAATGGTTAAGCAGAGATTTAACAGCTTTGCTGAGGGATGTACTTGTCCCAAGGAGTTTCCCGTTTGTGTGTGCGGCAAAACTCCTTGCGCAAAGCTTACGATAAAGGGCAAGGCGCCGGGCGAGGCGGAATTGACCTCCAATCCGCGCTCGCACAGTGCCAGATTACGCTCTCTTGTGAAAATTAAGGAAAAAGAGTAAGAAAGGGAAGAAAAATGGCGAACAGAAGCTACGATATGTATAACGGTATTGACTTTTCGGACTTTGAACCCGTCAGCCGTTCATACGAGAAGAATGCCGTGCGTAAAATTGAACAGACTCCGCGGAAGGTTTCTCAGCCTAAGAAGCCGCAGCTTCGTGTCGTCAGAAATCCCGTAAAATCCGCTCCCCAGGAGAAGCGCGAGATGCGCCGGACCGCATTGCAGACGGCCAAGGTTATCGCTGTAGCAGTCCTGCTGCTTACAATGCTCTCAACCCTTCTTTACGGAAGATTCAAGGTTGACGAGCTTGACCGCGAGATTTCGAACCTTACCGCCGAGATTACCGCGGCGCAGAGCGAGAACGTAAGACTGAATATGAAACTCGATTCGGTCATTTCCTTAAAGAATGTTGAGGATTACGCTCAGACCAAGCTCGGCATGGTTAAGATGGAAAACCATCAGATTGAATACATTGATCTTTCAGGCGAGGACAAGGTTGTGCTTTCGGGGACCAAATCCCTGAGCGTCGACAATAAGTCCTTCGCTTCGAAGCTGCTGGAATATATCAGCAAATAAATAAATAAAATTACAACGAGGGTTAAGTAATTTGTCTTAACTCTCGTTGTTGTATCTTATTACCGGAAATTGTGGCGAAAAGGAGTGATTGGCAGTATGAAAACCGGTTCTTCAAAAGGGCTTGCGTTGCGCTCGTCGATAGCGCTTTTTATACTGATTGCGGCATTTTTAACCTGCGTCGGATCTCTTGTCAGAGTTGCGCTTGTACATGGCGAGGAGTATAAGCTCAAGGCCGAAAAGAACCAGCTGCTCGACACCACAATCAGCGCAGAACGCGGAACAATTTACGACTCTAATATGAACGTGCTTGCAAAGAGCGCGTCCGCATGGCTGATATATATCGTCCCTTCAAAAATCGAGAACGACACGCAGCGCGACCTTGTAGTCGAGATTCTTTCGTCCACACTTTCACTTGACGCAGAGAGCGTACGCGAAAAGACGATGCGCGAATCGAACTACGTCAAAATTGCGGGCGAGGTCGAGGAAGAGCAGAAGGACGAGATTAAAAAGTTTATAAGCGAACACAGCAAGGAAAAGCTGTCCAACATAATCGGCATCGACCCCGACACCAAGCGCTACTATCCGTATTCGTCGTTTGCCTCGAGCATTATAGGCTTCGTAAACACCGACGACGAAGGTACGCTCGGAGTAGAGCTTACCTATAACGGCGAACTTACGGGCGTTTCGGGCAGAATAGTTACCGCCAAGAATGCGCGCCAGAAGAAAATGGCGAGCGAATACGAAACCACCTACGAGGCACAGCAGGGCGCTAACCTCGTTCTCACAATAGACGAGGTTGTTCAGTACTATCTTGAACAGAGCCTTGACCAGGCGATTATCGATACGGGCTGCAAATATGCTTACGGTATCATTATGGACGTTGACACTGGCGCAATACTCGCCATGACGTCAAAGCCCGACTTCGACCTTAACAATCCCAACGTTATCAGCAATAAGCTCGTTGCTGACAAGATATCCGAGATTCTCGACGAGGAGGAGAAGAAGACAGAAACCCTCAACGCGAGATTCGCTCAGTGGAGAAACAGAACCGTCAGCGATACCTACGAGCCCGGCTCGGTTTTCAAGACAGTAGTCGTTTCCGCAGCGCTCGAGGAAAACGTAGTTGACCTCAACACCACCTACACCTGCGTCGGCGGTATTCAGGTTGCCAACAACTATCAGAAGTGCTGGCGTCACGGCGGCCACGGCACCGAGACTCTTACTCAGGGACTTATGAATTCCTGCAACCCCTTCTTCATTACCATCGGTCAGAAGCTGGGCAAGGATAAATTCTTCAAATATTTCGAGGCTTTCGGCTTTACCGAAAAGACGGGTATCGACGTTCCCGCAGAGGCAAACCCCGTAGCCAACGTTACCTACCACGCACTTGAAAGCATGGGTATCTCCGAGCTTTCGTCAAGCTCGTTCGGCCAGACCTTCCAGGTTTCGCCAATTCAGATGGTCACCGCAATTTCCGCTATTGCCAACGGCGGTAAGCTTATGACGCCCTATGTTGTCGACAGTATGCTCGACTCGGACGGTAACGTAATCAAAAAGACTCAGCCCGTCGTAAGACGTCAGGTCATATCCGAAAAGACAGCTTCAACCGTTGCGGATATGATGGAAGCGGTTGTTTCCAAGGGAACCGGTAAAAACGCATACGTTGCCGGCTACCACGTAGCGGGCAAGACGGGTACATCGGAAAAAATCGGTAAGGAAGACGCTTATATCGCGTCGTTTGCGGGCTTCGCACCTGCAAACAATCCGAGAATTGCGATTCTTATTGCAATCGACGAGCCTGCAGGCGCTCACGGCGGCGGCGTAGTAGCAGCCCCGATAGCCGGTCAGATACTTGAAAAGGTGCTCACTTATCTCAACGTCGAGCCTCAGTACGAGGATAAC
>JAEEUJ010000064.1 GCA_016290515.1 Clostridiaceae bacterium | reverse complement strand
GAACAGACCGCTTGATACTGAGAGTGTAAAGGCTCAGCTGTCAAAATGCGGCGGTACAGTATTTTTTGCAGACAGCATAGACTGCGACATAGGCGAAAACGTCAGCGTTCCGCTGTCGGCAATCAATGCGCTTCGCCGTGAAGCGCTCGAAAAGCTTGCCGCCGAAATTATATACCGCAAGCCGTACAAACTTAACGAATATAGAATTACAAAGAGTAAAGCCGAAAGTACAGACCGCAGAAAGCTGTGTATTCAGTTTTCGTCGGTTGAACAGATACCCGAAGAAATTGAATGTGACAGAATGTTCCTGCCGCTTGATACGGACGCGGATATTATAAAGAAATATTCGGCAGGCGTTACCGTTCCGCGCGGACTTTTCTGCAATTATGATACTATCGCAAAAAAGCTTGAAAACAGTCCCGCCGCATTCGCGCTTTGCAACACGCCCGACGCGCTTGCGCTTGCAAAAAATGCGGGCAAGCAGGTCATAGGCGGACCGTTTATGAATATATTTAATTCGGTTGCCCTCGGCGAAGCGGAAAGGCTCGGCGTCAGCGAGCAGGTGCTCTCGTATGAACTGACAACGAAGCAGATTGCCGACATATCCGGAATAAAAACGGGATGTGTCGTTTACGGCAGAACACCGCTGATGCTCACGCGAAACTGTCCCGTAAGAAACGGGGTTGACTGCAAGGAATGCAAACGTCGGAGCTGTCTTACCGACCGCAAAGGAATTTACTTCCCCGTAAGATGCGAAAACGGTTTTTCACAGTTATATAATTCGGTGCCGACATATATGCTCGACCGTCCGGGTGAAATCCGCGGCACGTCGTTTGATATGCTCGTTTTCACCACCGAAACCAAAGAAGAGGTCTGCGAAATTCTCACAGCCTACAGGCTTCGCAGCGCACCGAAGGGCGAATATACAAGAGGACTTTTCACAAGAGGAGTGGAATAATGGAAAAGGTAAGAATCAAGAAGTTAAACGAAAACGCGACCGTTCCCACCCACGCTACCGTCGGCTCGGCGGGCGCTGATTTATATGCGGTCTGCGAGCGTGATTTTATCGAAATTCCCCCGCACGAAACCGTACTTATACACACGGGCTTCGCGTTTGAAATACCCGACGGCTACGTAGGTCTTGTATTTGCCAGAAGCAGTCTGGGCACAAAGCGCGGCCTCGCCCCCGCCAACAAGGTCGGCGTTATAGACTCCGATTACCGCGGCGAGGTGATGGTATCGCTTCACAATCATTCAAACGTGCTCGCTCAGATTGAAAACGGCGAGAGAATTGCCCAGATGGTTATCGTTCCGTTTCTCAAAACCGAGTTTGTTTTAAGCGACGAGCTTGACGACACCGAGCGCGGCGCAGGCGGCTTCGGCTCGACGGGCAAGAAGTAATTGACAAAACATTATAATTTATATATTATTGATTTGACATCAAATCAGTTGGAGGCATTTTATGGTAGCCGAAAATTTATGTATGGGCTGTATGAAGGAAATCGGTTCCAAGAAACAGTGTCCGTTCTGCGGATTCAACGCCGATTCTCCGCAGATTACTCCGTTCTTACCGCTTCGCACGGTGATTTCGGAGCGCTACGTTATCGGCAAAATGCTCTCAGCGGGCGGCGACGGCGTAACCTATATGGGTTATGACCTTCAGAACAGCGTCCCCGTAACGATACGCGAATACCTGCCCGAGCGCCACGCCAAAAGGCTTTTCGGCACAACCGAGCTTACCATCAGCAGGAGCAGTGAGGCATACTTCAACGACGGACTTGCTGCGTTCCTTGATTTATGGCGCAAGCTTGCGCGCGGCCGCGACCTGCAGGGACTTATCCCCGTTATAGATATAGTTGAGGAAAACGGCACTGCGTATTCGATAAGCGAATATATTGACACGATTACGCTTCGCGATTTCCTTCTTAAAAGCAGGACGGGTACTCTGCCCTGGGAAAGGCTCAAGAGCATACTCTTCCCGCTGTTTACGACGATTTCAACGCTTCATTCAATGGGCGTTTATCATCTCGGCATTTCGCCGAACACGCTTGTACTCGGCCGTGACGGCAAGCTTCGTCTCGTCGGCTTTATGATTAACGAGTCGAGATGCCAGAACACCGATTTCGACTGTGAGCTGTTCGGCGGCTACGCGGCAATTGAGCAATATTCCTATCTCGAGGACTGCGGTCCGTGGAGTGATATTTATGCGCTCGCCGGCGTTATCTACCGCGCGCTTGTGGGCTCGACGCCTGCCGACGCGAACGAGAGAATTACCAACGACAAGCTGATGCTACCGCCGAGGGTAATTGAGTCCCTCCCCGCTTATCTGATAACGGCGCTCGACCACGCAATCAATATCGAGCCTGCCGACAGAACCGAGAGCATAGACCAGCTTCGCGAGGAGCTTTCGGGCTCGCCGAGCACCATGGCAACCAGCCGCAAGGTCAGCGAGCCGACAACAACCGATGATGAGCTTGCAGAGCGCAAGCGCCTTGAAAAACTCGCCATTCAGGAGCAGAACAAACAGCGCCAGATAAAGATGAGCATTATCGCCTTCTTAATAGTTTTAGGCGTAGGACTGCTCGGTGTCGGCGGATATTTCGCCGTTAAGCATTTCACCGCTCCGCCCGAGGAAACGACGACTACGCAGGTCGCTTCCGAGATTATCGAGGTTCCCGAATTCGTAGGTATGATTTACACGCGTATCGCGGGCGACGAAATTCAGAAGACGCGCTTCAAGATGGTCGCCGAGTATGCTTATTCCGACGAATATGAATCGGGCTACATTATAGAGCAGAGCCTTGAACCCGGCACTCAGGTTGAAAAGGGTGCGCAGCTCGTTTTCACAGTTTCAAAGGGCAAGGAGCAGATTCTGCTTCCCGACGTAACGGGCTCAATGTACGAAACCGCTTACAAGACGCTAACCGAAGCGGGCTTCAAGTGCAAGAAGGTTGAGAAGAACAACGACGGCACACACACTCCCGACGAGGTAGTTGCCCTCACACCCGAGGCGGGCGGCACATACGAAAAGGGCAAGGAAATCTACGTTCAGGTCTGGGGCCCCGCGCCGACGACCACTCAGCCCGAAACAACAACCAAGAGCATAGTTGATACGGTTGTTGATATGATAGGCGGATAATTATTAAAGAATTACGGAACAGCTCACCGCTGTTCCGTTTTTTGTTTTCAAATTTGAGTTTGGAGAGGAGATGTAGGGGCGATTCACGAATCGCCCGCAATGCAACCGCAGGTTGCAATTCATGCCGCAGGCAATTCATTCGCCTCGGCGAAATTCATGCAAAGCTTTTTCAATGAATTAGCTTCGCCATGAATTGATTGCAAGCAATCATGAATTTTCGCTATGCTCAATGAATTGAATTGCTTTGCAATTCATTAAAAAATAAGGACGGTCTTTCGACCGTCCTTGATTTTTTTAGTTATACTTCTTTCTCTCAACGTAAGAGGTGTGGAGAACTTCATGAGCCTTGTGGCTGCAGGGTTCGCCGAGGAACTCCTCATAGAGCTTCTTGACGCCCTCGTTCTCGTGAGACATTCTCTTGACGTCGTTCTTATCGTCGTCGTAGAGAGCCGCCGCACGTCTTGCCTTAAGGTCAACGAAGTTACGTACAACCGCGTGCTGGATAGGCTGACCGCCGCCGTTGATACAACCGCCGGGGCAACCCATAATCTCGATGAAGAGATAGTCGGCTTCGCCTGACTTAATCTTGTCCATAAGAACCTTGGCGTTCTTGGTACCGCTTGCAACGGCAACCTTAACGTCGAGGTCGCCTACCTTATAATCGGCTTCCTTGATGTTCTTCATGCCTCTGACCTCTTCGAAGTCGATGCTCGGAGCCTCGTTGCCGGTGATGAGCTTAACTGCGGTACGAAGAGCAGCTTCCATAACGCCGCCCGTTGCGCCGAAGATAGTACCCGCGCCGGTGGACTCGCCGAAGGGCTGGTCGAACTCCTCGTCGGGAAGATGTCTGAAGAAGATACCTGCCGACTCGATCATTCTCGCAAGCTCTCTGGTGGTAAGAGCGAAATCGATATCCGGATAACCGGAAGCAGCCTCATCGTCACGCTTGGTCTCAAACTTCTTTGCAGTACAGGGCATAATGCCGACAACTACCATGTTCTTGGGGTCGATGCCCATCTTCTGAGCATAGTATGTCTTCATAACTGCGCCGAACATCTGCTGCGGCGACTTGCAGGTTGACAGATGCGGGATAAGCTCGGGATAATAGTGCTCGCAATACTTGATCCAGCCGGGTGAGCAGGATGTAATCATCGGAAGCACGCCGCCGTTCTTAACACGCTCAACGAGCTCGGTTGCCTCTTCCATAATGGTAAGGTCGGCAGCAAAGTCGGTGTCAAATACCTTGTCAAAGCCAAGTCTGCGAAGAGCCGCAACCATCTTGCCCTCAACGTTGGTACCGATGTGCATACCAAAAGCTTCGCCGAGAGTTGCACGGATTGAAGGAGCGGTATTTACGATAACGAACTTCTCGGGATCGTGAATAGCCTCGAGTACCTTTGCGGTGTCGTCCTTCTCAACGATTGCGCCTGTCGGGCAGTTAACGATACACTGACCGCAGGAGATGCAGGAAACGTCTGCAAGGTCCTTGTCAAATGCGGAGGAAACGTGAGTGTCGAAACCTCTTGCATTAGCGCCGATAACGCTTACGCCCTGATTGTCGCAGGCTGCGATACAGCGGCGGCAGAGGATGCACTTGTTGTTGTCTCTGATCATATGAGCTGCGGAGTCGTCGAAGTCATAGTGAATAACCTCGCCCTTGAAGGCGTCGGAATCGTCAACGCCGAACTCCTTGCAAAGCTGCTGAAGCTCGCATGTTCCGCTGCGTACGCAGGTGAGACATTCCTTGGAGTGAGTTGAAAGAATCAGCTCAAGAGTCATTTTACGGGACTTGCGTACCTTCTCGGTGTTGGTGTAAATCTCCATACCGTCGGATACGGGGAATACGCAGGCAGTTACAAGGCTTCTCGCGCCTACAACCTCAACCATACAGATACGGCAAGCGCCGATTTCATTGATATCCTTAAGATAGCAAAGCGTGGGGATTTCAATACCTGCATATCTTGCAGCTTCGAGAATTGAAATTCCTGCAGGCACGCTCAAGGGCATGCCGTTGATTTTAATGTTTACAAGATTTGTATTTTCCATTTGGCACACTCCTTATTTCTTGCTGATAGCGCCTACACGGCAGTTCGACATACAAACGCCGCACTTAACGCACTTGTCGGGAACGATTTCATAGGAAGGAAGCTTATGTCCTTCGGGCTGATAATCGGTCTTTTTAATTGTACTTACGGGACAGTTCTTTGCACAAAGGCCGCAGCCTACGCACTTATCCTTGTCGATAACGAAGGTAAGAAGATCCTTACAAACGCCTGCGGGGCACTTCTTGTCAACAACGTGAGCAACATACTCGTCACGGAAGAACTTGAGAGTTGCAAGTACGGGGTTGGGAGCCGTCTGACCGAGACCGCAGAGTGAATTCTGCTTGATGTAAAGGCAGAGCTCCTCAATCTTGTCGAGGTCCTCGAGAGTTCCCTTGCCCGAAGTAATCTTGTTGAGCATTTCGAGAAGTCTCTTTGTACCTACGCGGCAGGGAGTACATTTACCGCAGGACTCGTCAACCGTAAAGGTAAGGAAGAATTTTGCGATGTCAACCATACAGTTGTCCTCGTCCATTACGATAAGTCCGCCCGAACCCATCATACAGCCGATAGCCGTGAGGTTGTCGTAGTCAATGGGCGTGTCCATAAGCGAAGCCGGAATACAGCCGCCTGAGGGGCCGCCGGTCTGAGCCGCCTTGAACTTCTTGCCGTTCGGAATGCCGCCGCCGATTTCCTCGATGATTTCACGAAGCGTCGTGCCCATCGGGATTTCAACAAGGCCTGTGTTCTTAATCTTACCGCCGAGAGCAAATACCTTGGTGCCCTTTGACTTCTCGGTACCCATTGATGAGAACCAGTCGGCACCCTTTAAGATAATCTGGGGAATATTTGCAAATGTCTCAACGTTGTTTTCGGTAGTGGGCTTCTGGAAAAGTCCCTTGACCGCCGGATAAGGAGGACGGGGTCTGGGCTCGCCTCTGTTGCCCTCGATTGAGGTCATAAGAGCGGTTTCCTCGCCGCAGACGAACGCGCCTGCGCCAAGTCTTACGTGTAAATCAAAATCGAA
This sequence comes from Clostridiaceae bacterium, assembly GCA_016290515.1. GTDB lineage: Bacteria > Bacillota > Clostridia > Oscillospirales > Acutalibacteraceae > Fimenecus. The sequence continues at coordinate 4,420 of JAEEUJ010000064.1, read as the reverse complement.
GCCCGAATTGAAAATGTTCTTGCCTAAAAGGCCGTATTCCTTCGCCTGTTTAATAGCGATTTCAAGACGCTTGACAGCGATGGGATACTCGGCACGGACGTAGATATAACCCTCGGTAGCGCCCGTTGCGTAACCGCAGATAGCCATAGCCTCCACGATACAGTGCGGATCGCCTTCAAGAACGGAACGGTCCATGAATGCGCCGGGGTCGCCCTCGTCGGCGTTACATACAACGTACTTCTGGTCAGCTGCGTTAGCAGCCGTGAAACTCCACTTAAGACCGGTCGGGAATCCGCCGCCGCCGCGTCCGCGAAGGCCCGAATCCTTGACTATCTGGATAACGTCCTCGGGCTTAAGCTCGGTAAGGCACTTTGCAAGAGCCTGATAACCGTCGTATGCGATATACTCGTCGATGTTCTCGGGGTCGATAACACCGCAGTTACGAAGCGCAACTCTGTGCTGCTTCTTGTAGAAATCGGTTTCCTTGAGCGACTTAACCTCGTCGGACTTAACAGTCTCATCATAGAGAAGTCTCTGAACCATTCTGCCCTTGAGAAGGTGCTCCTCAACGATTTCGGGAACATCCGAAACCTGAACCTGTGAGTAGAACGCGCCCTCGGGGTAAATGACCATTATGGGACCTAATGCGCAAAGTCCGAAGCAGCCGGTTCTGATAACCTTAACCTCGTCTGCAAGTCCCTTTTTGGCGATTTCAGCCTCCATAGCCTCAATTATCGCCGCGCTGTTTGAAGAGGTACAACCGGTACCGCCGCAAACAAGTACATGGGAACGATACATTGTTTTTCCTCCTTTTATTTTGCCACTGCGCCGACGGTGTATTCAACTATCGGCTGACCGTTTACGATATGGTCGTTAACGACCTGAACCGCCTTCTCGGCAGTCATCTTGACATAAGTAACCTTTTCCTTGCCGGGCTGCATAACCTCAACGATGGGTTCGTACTGGCACATACCGATACAACCGGTCTGGGCAACGGTAACACCCTTGAGATTTCTCTTGGCAACCTCTTCGACAAGAGCGTTGAGAACGGGTCTTGCGCCTGCAGCGATACCGCAGGTAGCCATGCCGACAACGATTCTGATAGCGTCGTCGCCCGTATCCTCACGGACTGTCATCTTCTGCTTGGCCTGGTCTCTCAAAGCCATAAGCTCTTCAAGTGTTTTCATTATCTGCACCTCCGTATAAGTTGTTAATTCCTTCTTCGATAAATTCCTTCATCCAGCCGACTATGTCCGGCTCGTCAAGCGGTACGTCGCCGAGTACCTGTCTGATTTCACGGGTATCGAAAACAAATTCGTTTTCGTCAACCTTCTGCCTGTAAACGAAATCCCTGTCGGTATTCATCGTCACGAGCATAATTACCGTGGACTTCATATCGCCCAGCGGAGTGAAATCAACGCTGTCCGTCTTAAAGACGGCGTTTACGGACGTTCCCTTGCCCAAAGCGGAATTAATCGAAAAGCATCCGCCCGTCTGCTCCGCCGCAAGCTTGAAAAGCGGAATTCCCATTCCGACCTTCCTCGTCGTGCGTGTTGTGAAAAACGGATCGCGAACGCTCATAAGCTGTTCGTCGGACATGCCCTTGCCGTTGTCGATGATATTGATTGCAAGCGTGTGAAGCCTTGTGTCCTCAAGCACCTCAACCGTTATCAGCGAAGCCGCGGCGGTAATTGAATTCTGGGCAATATCCAGAACGTTAAGCGATAACTCACGCATATTATGCGCCGTATTTCTTAAGTATGTCGGGTACTTCCTTGGCTGTGAGCTTGCCGTAAACCTCGTCGTTAATCATCATAACGGGGGCAAGTCCGCAGGCACCTATGCAGCGGCACGCCTCAAGCGAGAATTTGCCGTCAGCGGTGCATTCGCCTTCCGTGATACCGACAACCTCGGTAATCTTGTCAAGAACCTCCTGAGAGCCCTTGACGTAGCAGGCTGTACCAAGGCAGACCGAGATGTTGTACTCACCCTTGGGAGAGAGAGCAAACTGAGCGTAGAACGTTGAAACGCCGTAAACCTTTTCAAGCGGCACGTCCATACCCTCGGCGATCATAACCTGAACCTCATACGGAAGATAGCCGTAAATTTCCTGAGCGTCCTGCATAACCTTCATCAGAAGGCTTTTGTTGTCCTTACACTCAGCGATAACTGCGTCGAGCTTTGCCTTCTGCTCGGCAGTTCCCTTAAAGGGAATTTTACTGATCTTTTTGAGCATTAACCGATTTCCTCCTTAAAAAATTGGTATAGCTGAATGTGCATACTATTAAAATTACGCACAGTGTTCGAGCATAATAGTATAATAACATATAGATTGTTAAAAATCTATCATTTTTTTGAAAAATTTCGACTTTTTCCAATCTTTTTTCAAATGTGTTTATTAAACGGTTTTTTCACAGCAGAATATGTTTCTCTTGCACAAAAAGTGTTGCTATTTTCACCTTTGAAAGATATAATTATTATTGAAAATGCCTATTTATTTAATCGGTTTTTAGTTGTATTATATACAGTGATGAATTTCAGACGGCAAACGGGGTGATTACAGTGAAAAGGACAGCCGTTATAAACGATATCTCGGGCTTCGGCAAATGCTCGCTTACAGCCGCCATACCGATACTGTCGGTACTGGGCGTTGAGTGCTGTCCGCTCGTTACGGCGGTGCTGTCCAACCAGACGGGTTATAAGTCCTGGCACTGTACCGATCTGACCGGTGAAATGCCGAAGTATCTTAACGAGTGGAAAAAGCTCGGTTATAAGTTTGACTCGGTGCTGACGGGCTATATGACGGGCGAAAAGCAGGCGGACGTTATCATTAACGCGGTCAAACGTTTCAGGTCCGAGGGCTCTCTTATAGTTGTCGATCCCGTTATGGCTGACGACGGCAGGCTCTATTCGACGTATTCAAAGGAGCTTTGCAAAAAGGTCATTAAGCTCGCTTCTCTGGCTGATATCATAACGCCCAATCTCACCGAGCTTTGCATACTTTCGCAGACAAGCTACAAGGAGCTTACCTCACACTGCAACGAGGAGGACTACCCCCTGCTTGTAGCCGAGGCGGCGAAAAAGCTTTTAAGCGATACTCTTCGCACGGTAATCGTAACGGGCGTACACTTCTCGAATTCAATCTGCAATATCATAGTTGACTGCGACGTGCCGACGGTTATAAAATCCGAAATATATCCCGGCAGCTATTCGGGCACGGGCGACATTTTCTCGAGTGTGGTCTGCGGTGAAATCACCAAGGGCATGAGCGTCGATTACGCGGTACGCACCGCATGCAAGCTCATCGAAAGAGCCCTGCGCGACACGGTGCGCGAGGGCACCGACCGCAACGACGGCATAGCCTTCGAAAAGCATTTAGGAGTGCTTATCAATGAGTAGCAACAAAAACCAGATACGTATAAACAATCTCGTGCTCACGGCGCTGCTTGCCGCCCTTATCGCGGTTTCAACGGCGTACATCAAGATAAACACGGGCATTAATAACGGCTACGTACATTTCGGCGACAGTCTTATTTATCTGTGCGCGTGCCTGCTTCCGATACCCAATGCGCTTGTCGGCGCGGCTGTCGGCGGCGCGTTTGCCGACGTGCTCGCGGGCGCTGCAATATGGGCGCCGTTTACGGCGGGTATCAAGGCGCTCAACGCGCTGTGCGTCGCGCTTATTTACAGATCAAAACTCAACAAAAATAAAGACCGCATACTCACCCCTGCGAGCGCTTCCGCAGGCGCGGTTTCGGGTATTATCACGGTTGCGGGCTACTATGTAGCCGAAGGCATACTTTATTCCTTCCCGACAGCGCTTACCTCGGTTCCTTTCAGCATTATTCAGGCTGTCGGCAGCGCGGTATTCTTTATTATAATTGCCGCCGCACTTGACAGGGCAAAATTCAAAAAACGTTTTATCAGATAGGAGATAAAAATGACAGATATAGTTTACACTTTTGAGGGACATGCATACTTGAATATCACCAACGCCTGTCCCTGCCGCTGTGAGTTCTGCATACGCAAAAACGGCGACGGCGTGGGCGACGCCGACACGCTCTGGTTTTTGGGACATTCACCGAGCCTTGACGAGATTAAGGCGGCGATTGACGCGTTTGATTTTTCAGCCGTTTCCGATGAAATCATTTTCTGCGGCTACGGCGAGCCGACCTGCGCTTATGACAATCTTATTGCAAGCGCAAAATATTTAAGAGCAAAGCTTCCCGGCTGCAAGCTGAGAATCAACACAAACGGTCTGTCGGATTTAATCAACAAAAAGCCGACGGCAAAGGAAATATGTGAGAATATCGACATTATTTCCGTTTCGTTAAACGCACCTACGCCCGAGAAGTACGACGCGCTGTGTCATTCGACTTTCGGCCTTGACGCTCTGCCCGCCGTAATCAAATTCGCAAAG
>JAEEUJ010000063.1 GCA_016290515.1 Clostridiaceae bacterium | reverse complement strand
ATTCTTCTTATGTTCCTTATTATCGCAGTACTTAATTTCTTTATCGGCAGCGGCACCGCGAAAGCGTTTCTTATAGTTCCGCTTATGGCGATGCTCTGCGACCTGACGGGACTTCACAGACAGTCCATAATCATCACGTTCTGCTTTGCCGACGGATTTACGAATCTGCTCTACCCGACAAACGGACTGTTGGTTATCGCTATCGGCATGGTCGGCGTGTCCTACCGCAAGTGGATGAAATGGACCGGAAAGCTCTTCCTTATCGAGGGCATTGTTTCCGTATTCTTCATGCTGTTAAGCGTTGCTATCGGCTATCATTAATCCCTTGCTAAAGCGCACTGATTGTGATATAGTTTTTTAGTAAACAGAGTTGATTTTGAGTTGGATAAGAGGTAGTTTTATGCAGTTTCCCAAATTTGTCGCGCCTGATTTCAATAAAGAACCGTTTGTCTCTGCGCCCGACGTTAAGACCGAGCCTGCGGGTGACGGCTTTTTGCCCGAAAACTTCTACGCGACAACTATATATCCCGAATATTTCAAGATAGACGGCAAGTGGACGATGCTTCACAAGAGCCGTATGGACTGCGCCGTTGTAATTAAGGACGGCATTCCGACCGTAACCGAGCCACGACGCATAAAGGCGGGCGATCAGGTTGTTGTCGGCAGAAAGGACGACGGCACAACCGGCGTTTACGTTCATGCCAACTGCTTTGTTGAGGCAAACGACGACTCAAACTCCGCGTTCGCATTCCGCACGGGCCAGTCGCGTGAGACCTCATTCTCGTGGGAATATGACCGTCTTTACGAGATACTGCGCCACGACAGAGATAACGGTTATATAGTCTGGGTTTTAGGACCTGCCTGCGTGTTTGACTACGACAGCCGTACCGCTATGGCAAACCTCATTAAAAAAGGCTATTGCGACTGTCTGTTCGCGGGTAACGCACTCGCAACTCACGATCTGGAAGCGGCGCTTTTCAATACGGGACTCGGTCAGGATATCTATACCAAAAAGCACGTTGAAAACGGCCATTACAACCATCTTCACACAATTAACCTTGTACGCCGTGCGGGCTCAATCGAGCGTTTCCTTGATGAGTATAAGCTCGACACGGGCGTTATGCACGCTCTGACGACAACGGGAACGCCCTTTGTCCTTGCGGGATCAATCCGTGACGACGGTCCGTTGCCTGAGGTTATACCGAACGTTTACGAGGCGCAGAATGCGATGCGTGAGCACACGCGCAAGGCGACAACGGTAATTTGTCTTGCAACTCAGCTTCACACCATAGCGACGGGCAATATGACGCCGTCGTACTGCGAGACCGAGGAAGGCATACGTCCCGTATATATCTATTCGGTTGACATTTCGGAATTTGCCGTAAACAAGCTTCACGACCGCGGTTCACTCTCGGTCAAGGGCCTCGTCACGAATATTCAGGACTTCCTCGTAAATCTCGAAAGAAATTTATAATAACGGTATAAAAATAAAAAGCACTTGCATCTGCAAGTGCTTTTTGTGTGTTACGGTTTTATTTAATCATATCATGCTCTTTTATGTATTTGACCGTCTCGTCAATTGTAGTGAAGGCGAGAGCGACGGTGGTATCGGCTGCGCCGTAGTAAATTGCGATTCTGCCTGTTTCGGCGTCGGTAAGAGCGGCGCAGGGGAATACTACGTTCGGCACATCACCGACTGTCTCGTAAAGCTCGTGAGGAGCCAGAAGGAAGCTGTCGGCTCTGTGAAGCACCTTCCAGGGCTCGTCTCTGTCGAGAATTGCCGCGCCCATGCTGTAGGTAAAGCCGTTGCAGCTCGTGATAACGCCGTGGTAGAACAGCAGCCAGCCTTCATCGGTTTCGATGGGTGTCGGGCCTGCGCCTATCTTGGTCATTTCCCAGTTCTTGACGGGGCCCATCACGAAGCGGTAATTTCCCCAGTAGTTTAAGTCCTTGCTTCTCTGAATGAATATATCGCCGTAGGGAGTGTGACCTCTGTCGCAGGGACGAACAAGCAGCATATACTCGCCGTTTATCTTGCGCGGGAAGAGTACGCCGTTACGCGCCACGGGATAGGTGGCGTCTTCAAGCTGAGTCCAGCTTCTGAAGTCCTCGGTATAAGCAACGCCTATGGTTGTACCGTGAGGCGTGTGATTAACCCATGTCAGATAATATTTACCGTCGATTTCGCAGATTCTCGGATCATAGCCGTAGAAAATAATCTTTTCGTCAAGCTCCCAGTTGACAGCGTCCTTACTGAAACCGGTGACGATATACTGGTCTCTCGTTCTGCCGTCAACTCTGAAAACGCCTGCGAAGCCGTCGCCGTAGGGAACGACCGCGGAATTGAAAATACTGTTTGCAAAGAAGAGATTATCCCTTGTAATAATCGGGTTGTCCGAATAACGCCAGACGGGGTACCGATAGCCCTCGGGCTTGTCCTGCCAGGGAATGTTTTTCATAGGTTCTCCAAAAATCTTAGCCATAATATGCCTCCTGTATATTAATCGTTGATTGTAAGACGTACTGTGTTGCCGCCCGACTTTGCGGGAATTGAAATGAGACTTGCGCCGTTTTCGTACTGTTCAATTGTATTATATTCGCAGTCGGCGGTAAAGGGTCTGTGAACGTAAATTACGGTTTCGCCTTTGCCGTCGGAAGTGTAGTTGAGTGTGAAAACTTTATTAGCGCGGTCATAGCCGTAGCTTTTTATTTCACCCGCCACAGCCTTCGGGCAGGTGCGCGACAGCATAGTCATAAGCGGTGCGTCCATATCGTCGCCGTGGTAGTCCCAGTACATCTGTCCCCACTGCATTTCGTCAAAGAAATCGAGAAGCTCGTAAGCGTGGGGGAACCATGACGTGTCCGTATTGTCACTGCAGCCTCCCCATTCGCCGACTATGCAGGGAACCTCAAGACGAAGCTGAGTGTTGCGCATTTCGGTAAAGAACGCCTTGACTCTGTCTGCGTTGGCATACTGATAAAGCGGAGTGTCAACCGTCATATCGTAGGCGTGAGGGCCGAAGCACTGCTGCGGCTCCTTCTGAGAGTTCACGGTTATGGGCGGTGCGGACTGCTTCACACCCGTGTTGCAGATATAGCTCTGCTCCATCATAATAATACCGTTTTTCGTCTTTTCACGGATTGCCGTGCTGATTTTGTTGACAAAGGGCGAATACTTATTGATATCAAACTTGGCCTCCGCCTTGTCAACGCGTTTCATAACGTCGCGGATTACGTTACCGGGAATTGAGTCGAGCATAGTCTTGTCGTCGTGCCTGAGAAAAGCTCCGACAAGTCTGCCGGTTTTGATTTTTTTACTGAAAAGCACGGCGCGCGCAATGCTTAAAACAAGGCGTAAAAACATACCCGTCGCATCCGAGCCGGGAAATGGCTCGTTCATAAGGTCAAAGCCGAACAAGGCGGGTCTGTCGCCGTAACGTTCTGCGAGCATCTGCCACATTTCGGCATAGCGGTCCTGAATGCCCTTGCCGTTTACGGGAGTGTTTGCCCAGAAATGGTCAAAGGCTTTGTGTACCCATTTACCCCAGAAGTAGCCTTCCGCCCAGACGTTTTTCGGCATTTTCGGTTTAGCGCCGTCGGTAATGGCGGCCCATGAGGGTGCGCCGTCTCCGACACTCTGAGCGTCAAAGTTAGAGTACAAATCCTGATGCATATCAAGAAGTATATATACTCCGTACTTTTCGGCGAGGTCGAAAATATCATCTATCGATTTGAGATAGCTTTCGTTGTATTCGCCCATAGCGGGTTCGATATTCTGCCAGGTGACCGCAAGCCTTATTATATCAAGGCCGAATGCGCGGTATTTTCTGAAAAACTCTTCGTCAAGCTCATAGCGGAACGCTTCCTGATCGGTAAGCTTATCGTCGATATTCATACCGTTGAGAATACGTGTTCTGCCGCTCTCGTCAACGAAACGCAGTTTATCGCATAAGATTTTTTCCATTATGTTCTCCTTGATATCAGTGGTATTTCGGCAGGAAGTCGCCGTGAGCCTCGATAAGGTCGTCAACCATCTTCTTTATGGTGTCAATGTCGAGCTCGCTGCCCGTGTGCGGTTCAAGCATAGCTGCCTGATAGATATGCTCCTTTTTGAGAGTAACCGCGGCTTCGATTGTAAGAAGCTGAACATTGATATTGGTCATATTCATCGCCGCGCACTGCACGGGGAGTGCGCCTACGCGGCAGGGATGAACGCCGTAACCGTTGACGAGGCAGGGGACCTCAACGCATGCGTTTTCGGGCAGGTTGCTGATAAGACCGCCCGTGTTGAGCACGTTGCCGCCGATTTCATACTGACCTGCGGTGACTATAGCCTCCATAATTCTCGAAGCGTATTCGTTTGAGCGCTCGTGTTCCTTAACGCCCTTTTCAATCATCTCGGCGTAGTCCTTCTTCCAGCGGTCAATCTGCTCAATGCAGCGGCGCGGATACTCGTCGAGCGGAATGTTGTATTTCTCGATAAGCTCGGGATACTTTGACTTGATGTAGAACATATTGTACTCGGCATTGTGCTCGCTTGACTCGGTGCAGTAGTAGCCGAAGTTCTTTATGTAGTCCATTCTAACCTTATCGTCGGCATCGGGCTTAGCCATGTATTCGTCAACTCTCGACTTGATTTCGGGGTAGAGGTCAACGCCGTTTTTGTCCTTGATTTCAAGCAGCCAGCCCATGTGGTTGATACCCGCGATAAGCTCCTTGCGTCCTTCAAGCTTATCCTCCATACCAAGCTTTCTGAGAAGTCCGTCGGAACAGCACTGAACACTGTGGCAAAGACCGACAGTCCTGATTGGTGTGTAGCGAAGCATATAACCCGTGAGCATAGCCATAGGATTTACGTAGTTCAAGAAAAGCGCGTCGGGACAAACCTCGGCCATATCGTCGGAAAAGTCCTTCAATACGGGAATGGTACGCAGCGCGCGCATAATTCCGCCTATGCCGAGGGTGTCGCCGATAGTCTGGCGAAGACCGTATTTTTTCGGCACTTCAAAGTCGATAATCGTGCAGGGGTCGTAAAGTCCGACCTGAATTGCATTGACAACGAAGTCGGCGCCCTTAAGTGCCGCCTTTCTGTTTTCAACGCCCGCATAGCACTCGATTTTGCCGTAGTTTCCCTTGGCGGCGCGCATGGCTTCGAGTATTACGCGGCTCTCCTCAAGGCGCTGAGCGTCAATGTCGTACAGTGCAAAAACGCTGTCGCGAAGAGCCTCGGCGCACATACAGTCGCCGATAACGTTTCTTGCGAATACGGTACTGCCCGCACCCATAAACGTAATTTTCATAGTAAATCCTCCCGTATGTTATTATCTGTTTTCCTCTGCTTTTTTGAGTAATTCCTCTTTATTGACAAAGGCGCTTAATGCACCCGCCTTTGTAACGCATTTTCCGCCCGTTATATTGCCGAAGAGAAGGCAGTCCTCAAACGGATAATCATAATAAAGCCCGAACGAAAAGCCTGCCAGAAACGCGTCGCCCGCACCCGTCGAGTCGACGTTCTTATACTCGTCAATGCTCTTTACGAATACGCGCCTGCCGTTTTCAAGACCGACAACGCCGTCACGGTCAAGCTTGACAATAGGCTTTTCGAAAAAGCGTGAGAGCACGTTGAGCGCGTCGTCGGAATTGTTCGTGTTTGTTATTTTCAGCGCCTCTTTTTTATTTGGCGTATAGTAGTCTGCTATTTCAAGATATTCGCGATAGTTTTCTATTGAGAGATTGTCGTCCCAGCCCGTATCGAGCACAAGCGTTGTGCCCTCAGAGTGAAGCTTACGGTAAACCTCGAGAAAACCGCCCGGCTGCATGAGTGTAATCTTCGAGCCGTGAGCGAGTTTGTAGAATTTGTCGCACGCGCCGTCAGCTGAGTCAATGCTTCCGCTGCCGTAAGTGATAAAGCTTCTGTCATACGGCAGAATGATAGCCGAGGTGATATTTACGGGTATCGCGTCGCCGCTGTAAAGATTTTCGGGCTGTACGTTGTTTTCGGCAAATTTTTCCTTTGCAAAATTCGAGAAAATATCGTTGCCCAGACACGTCGCGATTTTAGTCGGTACGCCGAGCCTTCCGAGATTTATCAGCGTAGCGGGCAGACCGCCGCCGAGCTGAAGCTCAAAGCCCTCGGAATAAATCTCCTCGCCAACGTCGGGAATGCGCGGCATACCCGTATAAAGCAAATCTATATTTGTCAGTCCTGCTCCTGCGATAAACGGCATATTATTTCCAACCCTCTGTATATTTTTTGTTCAAGTCGAGATACTGTCCGACAAGCTGTTTTGCTATTGAATAGGAATTAACAAGCGGATGAAGCGTGAGCGCCTCGACGGCCGCCTTTACCGACTTTTCGCGTATTGCCATTGATGCAAGGCGCTCATAAATTTTAACGCGTCTGATAATTTCAAGGTTTTCCTCGTCAACCTTGCCGAAGCGGTGCGGGAACACACCGTCGGGCGTGACGTCGCAGGTGATTTCAACGACGTCGCTGTCGGCAAGTCCTTCTATTGCACCGCCGTTCGGAACGCATAAAATCATACTGTCGGGTTTCTGGCTGTTCTTGATTTCAATGAACCTGAGCGCAACGCCCGCGTAGCCGCCCGAGTCCTTCTGGTTAATATCAAAATGCCACGGCACCGTGCGCTTAACGCCCGTTTCGCTCGCCATATAGTTGTTTTCACGCTCACCGTACCATTTTTCGAATATTTTCAGCGCTGTGTCAAAATCGTTTTCAACGTCAATTTTTTTAAGTTCGGCTGTCATGGCTTTGTTGATTTCGCAAATCTGCTCGCCGCGGGTTTTGTCGGCGTTGAGAATATTGCTGAGCGCCTTTTCACGGTAGTAGAAATAATAAAGGTATTCGTTGAGCACGCAGCCGCGGTCTCTGAGCAAATCCTTTTCAAAATAGCGCATATCCGTCTTTTCGTACGCCTCGTCGTTCTCGATAAGTTCGGGCATAATATCCCTGCCGTCAAGAGTGATTGACTTGAAATACGAAAGGTGATTAAGTCCGTAAACCTCACCCTTCACGCTGCCCTCAGGCGCCAAATAAAGCTTTGCAAAGGAATTAAGCATACCGCTGGGTGCGTCGCATATACCGTAGGTGAAGTCGTAGCCCATATCGCGAAGCGTCTGGCTGACAACTCCCGCAGGGTTTGTGAAATTAAATACCTTGCAGTCAGGCTTGGCATATTTTTTGATGAGCTCGCAGTACTCAGCCAGCACGTTTATGCTTCTTATCGCGAACGAAAAGCCTGCCGCACCCGTGGTTTCCTGACCGAGCACGCCCAGCGAGAGGGCAATCCTCTCGTCGCGTACGCGCATTTCGTCGCCGCCTTCGCGTATTGTAGTAATAACATAATCAGCATTTTCAACGGCTGCTTTCGCGTCTGTCGTGAGTTCAAAGTCAAGTTCGGGGTTGATATACAGCGCGGTCTTTTTTGCCATTCTGCCGTAAATATTAAGCTTTGTTTCGTCGTTGTCCATAAAGCACAGCGAGCTTATTCCCAGCTCGTCCGACCTCTGGGCAAGACTCTTTGCAAGAAACATTGAGCGGACTCCGCCGCCTCCGATAACCGCTAATTTCATACTGTCCTCCGATAAAGCGTAAGAATACAGACCAATTATACAATCTTTTTTATCTTTATACAATATACAATCCGTTTTTTGTTGTGTTATTGATAAAAAATAATTTCTGTTATATAATTATAAAAACATTTACATACGGGGTGAGACATATGCTCGGCACAGTTCCTGCTATGAATATTGCTGCTATGGTTGTTACGGCTGTTGTTACGGTTCTGATACCGATTGCGGCGTTTATTATTCTTAATAAAAAGGCGAAGTGCAAACAGACCTGCCTTCTTGTCGGCGTCGGCACGTTTATCGTGTGTGCGCTTATACTTGAGAGCATAGTAAATTTTGCGGTTTCACGTTTAATGGGCGAAACGCTTCGGGAAAATATATGGGTTTATGCGCTTTACGGCGGACTTGCGGCGGGACTGTTTGAGGAGACGGGACGCTATATCTCGATGAAGCTCTTTATGAAAAAGGACCTCACGAAGCAGAACGCCCTTATGTACGGCATAGGCTACGGCGGCGCGGAAGCGGTTATTGTAGGTACGATGACGTATATTTCGAATATAGCCGTATCCGTTATGATTAATAGCGGTCAGTTTGAGCCGATACTTGCGCAGCTTGACGAGGCTGCAAAAGCTCAGGTAGAGCAGTATTCGGCTCTGTGGAACCTGCCTGCATACGAGTTTCTGCTCGCGGGACTTGAGAGAGCTTCGGCGTTCGTGCTTCAGCTTTGCTTTACGTACATTATTTATCGTGCGGTTAAGAACAAAAAGCCTGCCTTTTACGTCCTTTCCGTATTTATGCACTTTGCGGTTGACGCGGGAACGGTACTTCTTTTGAAAAAGGCCATGCTTCCGTCCGTGGCGGTTGAGCTTATACTCGTTGCCGTAACGGCGGTGCTTGCAACCGTTATTTTCAAGCAATACAAAGCCGAAAAAGAAGAGGCCCCCGAAAATCGGGAACCGCTTATAACACAATAAAAAATGCGGCGCAGCATCGGCTGCGCCGTAAATCGTCTATTTTACAAATCTTTCGATAGCTTCGTTGAGTTCTTTAATTGCCTCTGTATCTCCGCACTCAACCGCGTCAACAAGGCAGTGCTCAATATGGTCCTGCAGTATAATCTTGCCCGTGTTGTTGATAGCCGAGCGCACCGCGGAAAGCTGGATGAGCACGTCGCTGCAGTCCTCGCCGTTTTCAACCATGCGCTTGACCTTTTCAAGATGGCCTATTGCGCGCGCAAGACGGTTGACTACCGCTTTGGTGTTCTGGTGAGTGTGGGCGTGGTTGTGGCCGTGAGAATGTTCAATTACGGTTCCGTCCTCAAGTATATGCTTATGGACGGCGTTGTTTGTTTTTTCTTTCATTATAATCCCCGCCGAGAATTGATAGGATTATTTTACTAAACTTTTTTGAAAAAGTAAATAGCAAAAAAACGGGGTGAGATTTCTCTCACCCTGTTTTCGTTTATGTTGTGAACATACCTGCTTTGTCCATACGCATAATGATTGTTGCGATTTCTGCGCGGGACGCCGTTGCAGTCGGGGCAAGGGTTGTTGCTGTTTTACCGTTAATGACACCGTTCGCATTTGCCCACGCAATTGCATTTAAGGCGAATGCGCTGATGCTGCCTTTGTCGGCGAACTTGTTGAGAATGCTTGTATCAACGTCGGGAGAATTCATATAACGATAGAGAATCGTTGCAACCTGTTCTCTTGTTATCTTATCGCCTACGCCGAATTTGCCGTTATCGTAACCGCCGATGATTTTCTGATCGACCGCCCATGCTACAGCCTTGCCATAGTATGCCTTCATATCAACATCTGTAAGCTTGCAGCTTGTATAGCCGTCAACATCAGCGCCTGCAATTCTTGCAAGAATTACAACGAAGTCCTGACGCTGAAGTGCGTCTGCGGGGCCGAATTTACCGTTCTTGTAGCCCGTGATAAAGCCCTTCTGTGCGCAATACTGAACTGCGTCATAGAACCAGTCACCCTCGTGAACATCGGGGAAGTTAATCGGCACGAGAGGTGCCTCGGAAGCTTCACAGATAACGGATGCTTCCGTCCAGCCGCCGCTTGTGATTGAAACGGTCTCGGCGAGAGTTATTTTATCCTCGGGAATGTTTGTTGTTACCGTTGCGCCGTTTATTTCGAGTTTGCCCCCGTTTACGGTTAGCGTTGCGTTAATCTCTTCCGTTGTGCCAACAGGCTGAACGTAAACGCCTTCTGCCTCGACTGACGTGAGTGACAAATCGCCCGAGTTAATTACAAGAGCGTGCTGTGAATCGTCTGTGTTGCCCATATGTACGGCTGCCTTTTGATTGGTTACGCTTACGGTTCCGCCGTCAACGGTAATTGTGCCGCCTACGTTTGAAACGATTCCGTTATAGTTTGAACCCGTTCTTGTGATTGTAACGCTGCTGTTAATGAAATTGATATTGTGATTTACCCAGAGACCTGCGCATGCACTGTCGGTAACGGTAACGGTTGTATCCTTTATCGTCAGGTCTGCGCCCTCTGTATCATAATAACCGATATAAGTTCCGTAATACGTGTCAACGAAATCGAGAGTGCCTTCGCCTGTTATAGTGATATTGCAGCCGCCGTCTGCATCAATTCCGTCGTTGTTGCTCTTGCCGTCAAGAGTGTTTGCACCTACAAGCACTATGGTAAGGTCATCAAGAAAGCTGTTGATTACGCCGTACTGAGAACCGAACACCTTATCTACGGTTGCGTTTGTAAGAGTGAGAGTAGCGGTTTCAACGTCAAATTCTGCGGTACCTTCGCCGCAGGCTATTACGGTGTTTTCGGCTGTGAATTTTTCGCCGTTAACATAAAGCTCGTATCTGCTGTCCGCTGCGAAAGCGATAAACGGAATGGATATAATAAGCAAAATGCTTAAAAGTATTGATAATGTCTTTTTCATATAGTTCCTTCCTTTTTAATATGTCCGGATTGATAGCAAGGCGGGATTTCTCCCGCCTTGTTTTAATAATCATATTCAATTCTGAGTTTAGTCAAACATGCCCTTCTGATCCATACGCATAATGATTGTTGCGATTTCTGCGCGGGACGCCGTTGCAGTCGGGGCAAGGGTTGTTGTTGTT
>JAEEUJ010000062.1 GCA_016290515.1 Clostridiaceae bacterium | reverse complement strand
TGTTATTGCGTAGACGTCCGCTGCGCTTCCCTCAGAAACATAGTCGCACTGCTCGCTTGGAGCGCTTCGCATTGCTCCTTGTTTCTTCACCTCACTCGTACGCCTTCTTCTGCCACCGGCAGCGGCGTACTCGTTCGCCCAACTGCGCTACACCCCGATATGGCAAAGTCTTCGACTTTGCAGTGAAATTTTTGCTTCGCAAAAGTGAAATTGCCTTTCGGCAGTGAAATTCGTTTCTTCGAAACGAGTGAAATTCGCCTTCGGCGAGTTGTAGGGAAGCTTCGCTTCCGAACAATTTATTTTTGCTTATGAATTATACAATTATCGATTCGGTTTGTCAACCGAAGAAAAAGCAGCAGAAAAGTTCTGCTGCTTTTTGTTTTTTTAACCCTGCTTCATCTTTTTGCCGAAGCGAATCTGATTGACAATGAAGCCGATACCTACGATAAGCAGCAGCGGAATCAGGAAAATCAGCGCCAGCAAAACGGTGATAATTACTATCGGCAGGCCCTTGCGGCTCTTTTTGACCGTGCGCTCGGGTTTCGGTTCATCCGCGGATGCGGGACCCTGCTCGCCCTCTGCATAATAGGGCATTACGGGCAGAAGCGCGTCGTATGAATTGATACCCGAATTGTGTATAAGCGGCTCAACGAAATCGTAGAGCGAGTCGGAAACCTTAATGAGCTTTCTTACCTTTATGTGCAGAGCGTCGAAAATGGAATCGAGAATGCTGATAAGTCCCATCGCAATTCTGTACTGAGGCTCGTCGGGATTATAAAGGTTCTCACCGCCGTAGAGATTGAGCACCATTCTGACTATAAAGTCGGCAACGCTGTCGTCCTTTACAGCCTGCCAGTCCGCTTTCTTAAGGCCTGACTCCTTCTTCGTCCACTTGGCAACCGTGCCGATTTTAAGCTTGCCCAGAAGTTTTGCGAAGGGCTTGATAATCCAGCCGACTTTGTAGATGAGCTTCTTTTTGATGCTCATCGCCGTCGCCATCGTCGCAAAGGTTTCGATGTCACTGCCCGCGGCCTTGATCATATCCCTTATCATTCCGACAAGCTGATTGGCAAGGTAGTCCTGAAGGTTCATACCCTCAAGATCTATATTGACGGGCTCGGTGATAAAGTCGGTAGTTGTGCTGACCATTCCCCTGTCGGGATCCATTACTATTTTACGGATGGGACCGGGATAGCCGATAAGCGAAGCAGAGGCAATATCGTAGAAGTTGTTGCCTCTCTGAGATGTTATTTTGTCGATATCGTGAATATGGGTGTGGCCCGTGAGCATAAACTGAATGCCGAGATCGGCAAACTGCTCGCGCCTTACGTCATAGTCGCCGAACATATCGCCTTTGCCGATAAGCTCATAAATCGGAGACGGAGCTATCAGCGGGTGATGAGTCATGGCGATAATGAACTGACCGTTTGCCCTCGCGTCGTCAGCCTGCGCCTTAATCCAGTCATAGAGCTCGTCGGAAACGCCGCTCTTGCCGGAAAGGTTGCTGTCGTCGTTTATTGCGAACAGACGATAACCGTCGGCAAGCTGAACTATATACGACATGCTCTGACGGTGAACCGCAAGCGCCTCGTCGGGACCGAATTCGCGGTAAAGCTCAAAAAGCTCCTCACGCTTATATGCGGGAACCTTTATTCTCTCGCCGCCGTCATAGCCCCACGCCTCGCCGTCACCCTTATAGTCGTGGGTAGCGGTAAGAACATATACTCTCTTGCCCTGATTTTTCAGCCAGCGAAGCTGTTCAATCGCTTCCTGGTGCGCCCATTTTTCGCCCTCGTTGGTCGTGTCACCCGAGAGAAGCACGATATCGCCCGAATTATCCTTGGCTATCTGTCTGTATGCAGCGTCAAGCAGCTCCGCGCAGTTTTTCAGCAGCTTCTGACTTTTGGCGTTTGCCTTGTCGTAGGCTTCGCCGCTTGTGCCGACACGCTTGGAGAAATAATGCGTATCGGTTATATGAAAGACGGTCAAAGGTTGTCTTGCCATATTCTTTCCTCCTTATAAAGCTTTGGAGTCGATTTCTTCCTTTATTCTCTTAATGAATTCGTCAATGGTAGCCGCGCCCTCGTCACCGTTCTTTCTTGAACGTACCGCTACGGTGCCTGATTCGATATCCTTGTCACCGATAATAATCATATACGGTACCTTTTCCATCTGAGCGGAACGGATTTTGAAGCCTATCTTCTCGCTTCTGTCGTCAAGCTCACAGCGGACACCCGCGTCAAGCAGCTTCTGCATCATCTCGCGGCAGTAATCCTGATGTCTGTCGGCGATGGGAAGGAACTTGACCTGAACGGGAGCAAGCCATGTCGGGAAAGCGCCTGCGTACTTTTCGATAAGCAGCGCAAGAGTACGCTCGTAGCAGCCGATTGAAGTACGGTGAATGATATAGGGATTCTTCTTCTGTCCGTCGGAGTCGGTGTATTCCATACCGAACTTTTCGGCGAGCATCTGGTCAATCTGAATGGTGATAAGCGTGTCTTCCTTGCCGAAAACGTTCTTGATCTGAATGTCAAGCTTCGGACCGTAGAAGGCAGCCTCGCCGATACCGATTTTATATTCAAGACCGAGGTCGTCAAGTATCGTTTTCATAACACCCTGAGCCTCGTCCCACTGCTCGGGAGTTCCTATATACTTTTCTCTGTCGTTGGGGTCCCACTGTGAGAAGCGGAAGCTTACGTCCTCATAAAGTCCGATAGTCTTGAGCATATACTCGCAAAGCTCAAGGCATTTTCTGAATTCGTCCTCAAGCTGATCGGGACGGCACATAAGATGTCCCTCGGAAATCGTGAACTGACGCACACGGATAAGTCCGTGCATCTCGCCCGAAGCCTCGTTTCTGAAGAGAGTTGAGGTCTCATCATAGCGAAGCGGAAGGTCGCGGTATGAACGGGGCTTATTAAGATATGCCTGATACTGGAACGGACAGGTCATGGGACGAAGGGCGAAAACCTCCTTGTCCTTTTCCTCGTCACCTAAGACGAACATACCGTCCTTGTAGTGATCCCAGTGTCCCGAAATCTTGTAAAGGTCGCTCTTTGCCATAAGCGGAGTCTTGGTCAGCTGCCAGCCGCGCTTTGCTTCCTCGTCCTCAACCCAGCGCTGAAGAGTCTGAATAATCTTGGTGCCCTTGGGAAGAAGTATCGGAAGGCCCTGACCGATATAGTCAACAGTCGTGAAGAGTTCGAGCTCTCGTCCGAGCTTGTTGTGGTCGCGCTTTTTAGCCTCTTCAAGGGCGGTCAGATATTCCTCAAGCTCCGAAGCCTTCGGGAAAGCCGTACCGTAAACGCGCTGAAGCATCTTGTTCTTCTCGTCGCCGCGCCAGTAAGCGCCCGTGCATGAAGTCAGCTTGAATGCCTTGACTGCACCCGTCGACATAATGTGCGGGCCGGCGCAAAGCTCAGTGAATTCGCCCTGCTTATAGAACGAAATCTTTTCTCCGTTGTCAGCGTGCTCCTTTACAAGCTCATACTTGTAAATCTCACCGTTTTTCTCAAAATAGTCGAGCGCCTCCTGCGGCTCCATTTCGAATTTCTCAATCGGTAAATCCTCCTTGACGATTTTCTTCATCTCCGCCTCAATCTTTTCAAGGATTTCGGTAGTGAAGGTAATATCGCTGTCGAAGTCGTAATAGAAGCCGTTGTCAACTGCGGGACCTATGGCAAGCTTCGTTTCGGGATAAAGTCTCTTGACCGCCTGAGCGAGTACGTGCGAGGCAGTATGCCAGAAGGTCTTCTTACCGTCAAGGTCGTCGCCGAAGGTTACGATTTCAAGCTCGCAATCCTTCTCAATCGGAGTGCGCAGGTCGCAGTATTCACCGTCAATTCTGCCGCCGAGCGCCGCCTTATAAAGGCCCATGCCGATGCTCTTTGCAACGTCGGCAATGCTTACGCCCGCTTCGAACTCCTTAATGTCGTCTCTGAGTTTGATTTTAATCATTTTCTTTCTCTCCTCTCAATAATAAAAAGAAAAAAGCATTTCATCCCGAAAACAGGATGAAATGCATAATTTACATTCCACGGTTCCACCCGTATTGCGATTTCTCGCCTCTCATTAAACCTTAACGCGGTCAGACGGAGCGCCTTAATCAATGCTTTCGGCGTTCACTCGGGGGCGGTGTCCGGCGGGACTTTCGTGATTCCGTTTCAGCTAATCGGAATCTCTCTGCAACGAAGAACTGCGCCATTCTTCCCCTTCGACGTTTTCAAATGTCAAATATATTATACAATTAAAAATCTTAAAGTCAAGTTTTATTTCGCGGCAAGATATTCCAATGCCTTTATGTACCCGTCAAATCCGAGGCCGATAAAGTGCTCTTCGCACGCCATACCCGCATAGGAAACACGGCGGAATTCCTCGCGCCTGTTTATATCGGAAATATGCACCTCCACAGCGGGTATTCCGATCGCCTTGAGTGCGTCGAGAATTGCTACGCTTGTGTGAGTGTAGGCGGCGGGGTTTATAACTATACCGTCAACGCCTTCAAAATATGCCTTCTGAATGCGGTCGACTATATCGCCCTCATGATTGGACTGAAAGCAGTCAACCTCAAGCCCTAATTCATCGGCGCTTTTTTTAATCATATCAATCAAATCCGCATAGTCCGCTCCGCCGTAAATCTCGGGCTCGCGTATGCCGAGCATATTGAGATTCGGTCCGTTTACAACAAGTATCTTTTTCATTTGAGCACCTCTTCGATTTTTTTGCTTACACCGTCCACACTGCCGTTGCCGTCAATTTCATAATCGGCGAAAGCCCTGTACAGCGGCAGTCTCGTTTTATATAGCTTTTCAACGCCTTCGCTCTGAGAAAGCGGTCTGCCGTCGGTTGAAAGCGAGCTCGGGTCGCGGTTTATAAAAACAACAACGGCGTTCTGCTTTATTATATCAAAGTTTTCAGCTTTCGTCACGGCGCCGCCGCCCGTAGCGATAACTTTTCCGCTTAATTTGCATATATCGGACAGAACCTCGGTTTCAATTCGGCGGAAAACTTCCTCGCCGTCGGCTTTGATAATCCCGGCAGGAGTTCTGCCCGTGCGCTTTTCGATTTCGGAGTCGCAGTCAAGGAACTCTCTGCCGTAGAATCCGGCAAGCTTTTTACCGACAGACGACTTTCCGCAGGCCGGCATACCGATTAAAATTATGTTTTTCATTTGAAAGCCGATTTGCTTTAGAACCGCTTTTTCTTCGTATGAACCGATGTTCCTGTCCTGAAAAAGCTCACTTGCTATCCATGCCTGATCAACGAGCATTTCCAGTCCCGAAAATGCAGGAATACCGAGCTTTTCTGCGTCCAGGCAAAGCTTGGTTTTCTGCGGATTGTAAATAATATCAAAAACTGCAGAAAGTTGTGTAAAGCCTTCGAGCTTTACAGGAGAAACGAGGTTGTTCGGGTACATTCCTACGGGAGTTGTGTTTATAATTATATCTGCGTCGGAATGCTTTCCGATGTTTTCGTAATTGTTCTCGCCGCTTCGGGAGATAAAGACAATTTCCCCTGCGTTTAAATCCCTGCAGACCGCATTTACCGCAAGCGATGCGCCGCCCGTGCCGAGTATAAGTATCTTTTTATTTTCAAACGGAATTTTGCTTGAATAAACCAGCCCGGAAAAGCCGTAGTAATCGGTGTTGTAGCCGTACAGCCTGCCTTCGTGCCGCAGTACAGTATTAACGCTGCCGACCTTTTCGGCACTTTCGTCGAGCCAATAAAGGTACGGCATGACAGCCTTCTTATACGGTATGGTGACGTTTATTCCTTCCCAGTCGCCGTTTTTAAGAAAATCTTCAAGCTCGTTTTCATCCTTTTCAAAAAGCACATAGTCGGACAGCCCGAACAATCCGTGGATTGCGGGCGAATAGCTGTGTGTCAGTTTTTTGCCTAAAAGTCCGTACATTACGCCTCTTTCTGTTCTGCGGCGTGGCGCTCGGCAAGCTCCTTCTCGACCTGCTCGCGCTGAGCCTTGGAATACTTAATGAACATAAACGGAATGAGATAAAGAATCGAACCCAGAGCAGGCAGCAGCATGAACAGCGGCCACTGAGCCTTATAGAAAATTTCGGGCTGACCGGAAATACCCAGCTTTGCGTTGAAGCCGAGAGACGCGAGAACAATTCCTGCAAATATAGATTTCAACGCATCCTTAAGCTTATTGGTGAGGTTCTGCATCGAGTTGCTGACGCCCTCGGTACGCTTACCGGTTTTCCATTCCTCATAGTTTATCGCATCACTTAACAGTGCTCTCTGCGCGATACCGATAAGGTTGGTCGGCACGGATGAAATCGCCATTACGCAGATAACGGCAATCATTGAACGCGGACTGTTAAAGCCGATAAAGTATGCAATAACACGGCAGACCGTATTGCAGATCTGGGCAATTATAATGGTGTTTTTCATACCGCCGATTTTGTCGGAAATCTTAACTGCAAAAAACATCGTGACGGTCGAAATAACGCTTATGAGAATACCGTAATAGAACTGAGCCGTTGAACCGTTGATTTCCTTACCGTTAATATTAAGACTTACGCAGTAATCGAAGAAATATATCCACGGAATTGCGCTGCCAATAAAATCGACAAACTGAGCCAAAAGGAGAAGCAGGAGCATTTTATTATGAAACAGAGCCTTTATGTCCTCGATAAACGGTCTGTTTTCGGTATGTGTGAAGGCAACTCTCTCCTTCGTCTTATATGCAAAAGCGGAGAGCAGTTCGCCGCCGAAGCCAAAAACTATACCGAAAAACAGAAACAGAACGGTAATCTGTCTGCCCTGTGCGATGTGGGTTGCAGCTTCGATTTTATCGGCATTCGCTTCAACGGCGCCCTTTATAAGAGGTATCAGACTGATTGCGCCAATGCCTGCGCCGACGCCGATGTTAAGCCATTGAGACGTGCGTTCTCTCTCGTGGGAATGCGGCGAGATAAGCGCCATCATACCCCAGAGTGCGACATCCTGGAATGAGTATGTAAAATCCCATGCGAGGTAAATACAAATAAATATTACCATTGCCGCAGTTTCGCCGACGCCGAAGTCAACGAACATCAGCGCCGTGAGTATTCCTATAACTACGGGCAGCTTGCCGAGATACGGATGCAGCTTCTTGCCCGGCGCAGTCTTGCGTCTGTCGATGAGAGTGCCTACAATCGGGTCGTTGAGAGCATCCCATATCTTGGTAAAGCCCGTCAGAAATCCGACTCTCAGCGGATTAATTCCGATGATGTTTGTGCAGAAGTAGAAAATCCACTGGGTTACAAGCGCATAGGCCATATTCTGACCTGCGAGCGCAGTTGAATACGCTAAAAGCTCTCTGTTGGGCACGCAGCCCTCCTCAGCTTTTTTTGAAAAAGGATTCCAAATTTTCATATTATCCCGACCTTCTTTTTATTCTTTATCCCCGATATAAGTTCATTATATATTATTAATGCAATTATTGCAAACCAAAAAATATGGTGATATAATTTATATGAACACATCAGCTGTTCAAATTAATCTTTCTTACGGAGGAATAATTATGAGCTTAATTAAAAAGTGTATTGCCGAGGTTATCGGCACATGCGTACTCGTTACACTCGGCTGCGGCACTGCAATGCTTGTCGGCTGCGACGCGGCTAACGGCGGCGGTTATATTCTGACCGCTCTCGCTTTCGGTCTTGTTATCGTTGGTATGGCTTACTGCGTAGGCAATATTTCAGGCTGCCACATCAATCCCGCAGTTTCACTCGGCGTACTTATCAGCGGCGGAATGAAAATCGGTGAATTCTGCGCTTACGTCGTTTCACAGTGCATAGGCGCTCTTGCAGGCGCAGGCATACTGGCCGCAATTTTCGGCCTCGGCGGCGTTGAGGACAAGACGGGCGGCTTCGGTTCAAACGGCCTTGCAGGCGTTAACGGCAGTGCTGTTGCGGGACTTCTCGTTGAAATCGTGCTGACCTTCGTATTTGTACTCACCATTCTCGGCGTAACATCCAAGAAGGCAGGCCACGGCTCGTTCGGCGGACTTGTTATCGGCTTCACGCTGACACTCGTTCACATTCTCGGCATCGGTCTTACCGGCACATCGGTTAACCCCGCCAGAAGCTTCGGTCCCGCTCTCGTTGCAGCTTTCAGCGGCAACAGCGATCCCATCAAAGCTCTCTGGGTATTCATCGTAGGTCCGTTCGTAGGCGCAGCTATCGCGGCTGTTGTTTACAAGTTCCTTGAAAAAGAAAAGGCATAATATGAACTATTCATACAAGCCCAGCGGAGTTTGCGCTCAGAACATAAGCTTTGACATTGACGGCGATAAAATTACAAACGTCAGCTTTCTCGGCGGATGTAACGGTAACCTGAAAGCTATTTCGAAGCTCGTTGACGGTATGACGGTTGATGAGATTGAAAATAAGCTCTTGGGCAACACCTGCGGCTTCAAGCCGACGTCCTGCGCTGACCAGCTTGCGAAGGCTGTACGTCAGGCATACGAAAGCGCAAAATCCGAATAAAGACTATAAAGAAACACCCGAATTCGTAATGAATCCGGGTGTTTTGTTATGCCTTTTTATTTGTTGAACAGCAATCTCGTCGAGTTAATTACGCAGATTATGCAGACGCCCACGTCCGCGAATACCGCCGCCCACATCGGTGCAAGTCCGAGCGCACCGAGCACAATTACCGCAATTTTGACGGCTATGGCGATAATTATATTTGACTTGATAACTCTCATTGAACGGCGCGCAGATCTGACAGCCTTTACTATATTGCCGACATTGGAATTCATCAGCACCACGTCACCCGATTCAAGCGCCGCCGCAGTGCCGGAGCCCATGGCTATTCCGACATCCGCTTCGGCAAGGCTAGGCGTGTCGTTTATACCGTCGCCGACAAATGCCGTTACATATCCTTCACTCTTAAGCTGTTCAAGGTATTCGGTTTTCTGCTCGGGCAGAAGTCCCGCCTTATATTCCTTTAACCCACACTTCGCGGCTACCGCTTCGGCGGCTTTTTCGTTGTCGCCCGTGAGCATAACGACTTTGTCTATACCTGAATTATACAGTCCCTCGACCGCGCTCTTTGACTGTTCGCGAAGTCTGCCTGCAAGGCGGATTGCGCCGACAAGCTTACCGTCAGCAGCTACGTATATCTGAGCGCCGTCTATGTTTCCGACGTCAACACCGTTGGCTGCCATAAACTTTGCGCTGCCGCAGACAACCGCCTCGCCGCCGTATTTCAATTTAACGCCGTTTGAGCCGATTTCCTCGAAATCGCTTATTTTGCTTTCGTCAACATCGCCGTAAGCCTTTTTAACCGCGAAGCCGAGCGGATGAGTTGAATAACTCTCAGCGTGCGCCGCATAACGCATAACGTCGTTTTCACCGTAATTCTCTGCAGGAATTATTTCCTCAATTTCAAAGTCCGAATCCGTCAGCGTACCCGTCTTGTCAAACAGAACCGCATTGACGTTTGCGAGCGCTTCAATAAAGCGTCCGCCCTTGACTATAACGCCATTTTTCGACTGGCCGCCGATAGCCGCAAAGAAGCCGAGCGGAACCGAAAGTACAAGCGCGCACGGGCAGGAAGCTACAAGGAAGATGAGCGCGCGGTGAATGTAAGTTATCCAGTCGTGAGTGACGAGCGACGGAATTATCGCCAGAAGCACCGCCGCCGAAACAACAACGGGCGTATAGATACGCGCAAAGCGTGTAATGAACTTATCTGCATTTCCCTTGTTGGCAGATGACTGCTCAACAGTTTTGATAATTCTCGCAGCTGCGGAGTTTTCATAGACCTCGGCCGCCTTTAATTTAAGTGCTGTTGAGCCGTTGATACTGCCGGACAGAAGCTTCATTCCCGCCGTAACCTCAACGGGTACGGATTCGCCCGTAATCGCCGACGTGTCAACCGAACCGCCGTCGAAAAGCGCTTCACAGTCAACGGGTATCTTTTCAAACGGAGCTACAAGCACCGTATCGCCGATTTTTATATTGTCGGAGTCAATCTGTATTATATTGCCGTTTGCATCGATAATTGAAGCATTATCAGCGGTAATTTCGTAAAGTTTTTCAATGGATTTTTTTGAGCGTTCGACGGCGTAATCCTCGACGCTCTCGCCTATTCTGAAAAACAGCGAAACCGCCGCGCCCTCTGCACCCTCGCCTATTGCGAATGCGGAAACTATGGCAACAAGCATAAGCAGATTTTCGCCGAGTTCCCTGTTTTTCAGCTCCTCAAGCGCTTCGGGGATAAGCTCGTAGCCCGAAAGCAGAGTTGATAAGATAAAGAAAGCAAGCTTTATATTCTCGCCGAAGAAGGGCAGAAAGCCCATTATAAGCAGTATTAAAGAAGCAACTGTAAAAACAATGCCGACAGCCTTTTTCGGACCGCTCTCTTCGTGTTCATGCTCTTCGCCGAGTTCCAGCTTTGCCGCCTTTTCACAGTGCTCACAGCCGCATGCGCAGCTGTCGTGGCAATACTCATGTTCGTGTTCGTGATTATGATTATGTTCGCTCATCACATAACACCTCCGAGTCTGTGCATAATATGCTCAAGTCCCTGATCGAAAATCGTTCTTACATGGTCATCGTCAAGGGTGTAAACCATTTCCTTGCCGCGGCGCGTTGCCTTAACAAGTCCCGCCGTGCGAAGCACGCGAAGCTGATGCGATATCGCGCTCTGGCCCATTTCAAGCGCCTCGGAAAGATGGTAAACGCACATCTCCCTCTCTAAGAGAGCTGCGAGAATGCGTATGCGCGTGCTGT
>JAEEUJ010000061.1 GCA_016290515.1 Clostridiaceae bacterium | reverse complement strand
GTTAATATCGGCTCGACAAAAACGGGTATCAATATGGACGCCGTAAAGCTCATGGGCGAAATCGTGCTTGAAAGCGCGATAAAGACAAAGGACAAGGGACTTGTAGGTCCGTCGAAGCTCGTTGTGTTCTGCAACGCACCCGAGGACAATCCCTTTATGGCGGGCGCCTTCCACGGCGCAGGCGAACCCGACTGCGTTATAAACGTCGGCGTTTCGGGCCCCGGTGTTGTACGCGCGGCGCTTACCAAAATTCCCGACGCCGATATCACCGAGGTTGCCGATACAGTCAAGAAAACCGCGTTCAAAATCACGCGCGTCGGTCAGCTCGTTGCTTCGGTTGCATCCGAGCGGCTCGGCGTACCCTTCGGCATAGTTGACCTTTCGCTCGCACCGACTCCCGCGGTCGGCGACTCGGTTGCGCATATACTCGAGGAAATGGGTCTTGAACAGTGCGGCGCCTGCGGCACAACGGCATGCCTTGCGCTTCTCAACGACGCCGTTAAAAAGGGCGGCGTAATGGCTTCGTCGCACGTCGGCGGACTTTCGGGCGCATTCATTCCCGTCAGCGAGGACGCAGGTATGATTGACGCGGCGAGAAGCGGCTCGCTCCTCATTGAAAAGCTTGAGGCTATGACGGCGGTCTGCTCGGTCGGACTTGATATGATAGCAATTCCCGGCGACACGCCTGCCGAGGTTATATCGGCTATAATTGCCGACGAGGCTGCAATCGGTATGGTCAACTCAAAGACCACGGCGGTCAGGGTTATTCCCGCCATCGGCAAAAAGGACGGCGAGGAAATCAATTTCGGCGGTCTGTTCGGAGTTTCGCCGATAATGAAGGTAAACACGTACTCACCCGCGAAGTTCATCAACCGCGGCGGACGCATTCCCGCTCCGCTCCAGAGCCTTAAAAACTGAAATCATAAACACAGAAACAGACCTGAAAACTCAGGTCTGTTTTCTTTTTGTGCAAAATAAATAAAATAGTATAATTTTATATATAAAACATTTATAAATAGGACTACGTAATTTTTGCAAAAAAATGTGGCATAAAAAATCGTTTTCTGTTATAATGTATGCGGTTAAAAATGTCCGTTCATATTTTTCGGACAACCACTAAATACGTTTATTATTTTTTGGAGGTATTATTTATGGCACACAAGTATGTTTACCTCTTCTCAGAGGGTAACGCAAACATGCGTGAGCTTCTCGGCGGTAAGGGCGCTAACCTTGCGGAAATGACCAACATCGGTCTCCCCGTTCCTCAGGGCTTCACCATCTCTACCGAGGCTTGCACAAAGTACTATGAAGACGGCAGAAGAATCAATGACGAGATCATGGCCGAAATCGACGAGTACATCGTTAAGATGGAAGAAATCACCGGCAAGAAGTTCGGCGATAAGGAAAATCCGCTTCTCGTTTCAGTTCGTTCGGGCGCACGTGCATCAATGCCCGGTATGATGGATACAATCCTTAACCTCGGTCTTAACGAGGACGTTGTTGCAGTTATGGCTGAGAAGTCAAACAATCCCCGTTGTGCTTGGGACTGCTACAGAAGATTTATTCAGATGTATTCCGACGTTGTTATGGAAGTCGGTAAGAAATATTTCGAGCAGCTCATCGACGAGATGAAGGAAGCTCGCGGCGTTAAGCAGGACGTTGAGCTTACCGCTGATGACCTCAAGGAGCTTGCAGGTCAGTTCAAGAACGAGTACAAAAACAAGATCGGTACCGATTTCCCGACCGATCCCAAGGTTCAGCTCAAGGGCGCTATCGAGGCTGTTTTCCGTTCATGGGACAACCCGAGAGCAAACGTTTACCGTCGTGACAACGATATCCCCTATTCATGGGGTACAGCCGTCAACGTACAGATGATGGCTTTCGGTAACATGGGCGATGACTGCGGCACGGGCGTTGCTTTCACAAGAGACCCCGCTACCGGCGAAAAGAAGCTCATGGGCGAATTCCTTACAAACGCACAGGGCGAGGACGTTGTTGCAGGCGTTCGTACTCCCATGCCGATTGAGGAAATGGCTGAGAAGTTCCCGCAGGCATACGCAGACTTCATTAAGGTTTGCGGCATCCTCGAGGAGCATTACCACGATATGCAGGATATGGAGTTCACCGTTGAAAAGGGCAAGCTCTATATGCTTCAGTGCCGTAACGGCAAGAGAACAGCTCCCGCAGCTCTCCAGATCGCATGCGACCTCGTTGACGAGGGCATGAAGACTGAGAAGGAAGCAGTTCTCATGATAGACCCGAGAAACCTCGACACACTTCTTCACCCGCAGTTCGACGCAAAAGAGCTTAAGGCTGCTACTCCTATGGGCAAGGGCCTCGGCGCTTCACCCGGCGCAGCTTGCGGTAAGATCGTTTTCACCGCTGACGACGCTGCAGCGTGGAACGAGAGAGGCGAGAAGGTTGTTCTCGTTCGTCTTGAAACTTCACCCGAAGACATTACCGGTATGAAGGCTGCTCAGGGCATCCTTACGGTAAGAGGCGGTATGACCTCTCACGCAGCTGTTGTTGCAAGAGGTATGGGTACCTGCTGCGTATCGGGCTGCGGCGATATCATTATGGACGAAGCCAACAAGAAGTTCGAGCTCGGCGGCAAGACCTTCGTTGAGGGCGACTACATTTCAATCGACGGTTCAACCGGTAACATCTATGACGGCATCATCCCGACAGTTGAAGCTTCCGTAACAGGTAACTTCGGCAGAGTTATGGAATGGGCTGACAAGTACAGAAAGCTTAAGGTACGCACCAATGCCGACACACCCACAGACGCTAAGAAGGCTCGTGAGCTCGGCGCTGAGGGTATCGGTCTTTGCCGTACAGAGCACATGTTCTTCGAGGCTGACAGAATCGCAGCATTCAGAGAGATGATCTGCGCTGACACAGTTGAGGAGAGAGAGGCTGCTCTTGACAAGATTATGCCTTATCAGCAGGGCGACTTTGAGGCTCTTTATGAGGCTCTTGAGGGCTGCCCCGTAACAATCAGATTCCTTGATCCTCCGCTTCACGAGTTCGTTCCTACCGAGGAAGCCGACATTGAAGCACTTGCAAAGGCTCAGAACAAGAGCGTTGCCGACATCAAGAACATCATCGCTTCACTCCACGAGTTCAACCCCATGATGGGTCACCGTGGCTGCCGTCTTACGGTAACATATCCCGAAATCGCCAAGATGCAGACAAAGGCTGTTATCCGCGCCGCTATCAACGTTAAGAAGAATCATCCCGACTGGAACATCGTTCCCGAGATTATGATTCCTCTCGTAGGCGAGGTTAAGGAGCTTAAGTTCGTCAAGGACGTAGTTGTTGCTACAGCTGACGCTGAAATCGCAGCTGCAGGCGCAGACCTCAAGTATGAGGTTGGTACCATGATCGAGATCCCGAGAGCAGCTCTTACTGCTGACGAGATTGCCAAGGAAGCTGAGTTCTTCTGCTTCGGTACAAACGACCTTACCCAGATGACTTACGGCTTCAGCCGTGACGACGCGGGCAAGTTCCTCGGCGCTTACTATGACAACAAGATCTTTGAGAACGATCCGTTCGCAAAGCTCGACCAGGTTGGCGTTGGCAAGCTTATGAAGATGGCTGTTACCCTCGGTAAGCAGGTTCGTCCCGAAATGCACTGCGGTATCTGCGGCGAGCACGGCGGCGACCCCGTTTCCGTTGAGTTCTGCCACGAGATCGGCCTTGACTACGTTTCCTGCTCACCCTTCCGTGTTCCGATTGCACGTCTTGCAGCAGCACAGGCTGCAATCAAAGATGAGAAATAATTCAAATTGAATTAACCTATTAAAAAGAGGATGGCGCAAGCCATCCTCTTTTGTTTATGCTGTTTTCGTTAATTCTCAGCCGTGAAGCAGACGTGAGTGTTTTCGGCAGGTGTCAGCCTGAATACCGCGAAGCCGTTTTGTGCTTCGGCAAGTGTTATACCGTCGGTTTGAGTAAAGCTGTTGTTCTGACCGATAATCTGTCCGTTAAGCTTAACTGTTTGCCCGTCTTTGTACGGCAGATAAATGAGCGCCGTTGCGCCTTTGGGCAAATGTGCGTCAAGTGTGAACGAGCTGTCGGTTTTGGTTTCGGTTACGCTTATGTAGCCTTTGACCGACGGAACGACGCACTTAATGGTATCGTTTTCGCTGAAAGCGGGTTTGATTATGTATTCACCGTAGCCCGCAGCCGTCGGACGGATACCCGCAAAGTATTTGCTCATTATGACCAGCGGTCCTCCGGACCACGCGTGATTGCTTGTGCCTTTACTCTTTTTCCAATGCTCCCAGAGCGTTGAATAGTCCTCGCTTATCATAGCGTCGTACCGTTCGAGCATTCTGCTTTTTGCAAGTTCGGGTCTGCCCATACGGCAGAGAGCCTCAAGCACATAGTATTCCATGTACGGGCTTGAATTCTTAACCTCTGTCAGTACGTCGGCAATTACGCCGTATTTGTCCTCACCCGCAATGCCCGAAATGACAGCCAGCGCATTTGCCCTGTCGTCGGGCTTTTTCACGTCTTCGCTTTTGTAACCGTTTTCGGTCCAGAGCGATTCGTAGCCGAGTGCTATTTCGCGCATTTTTTCGGTAAAGCCGTCGCAGTTCTTTCCGAGCACCTGTGCCATATTGCATATTGTCGAAAGCGCATAGTAATACCACGCATTTTCGATTGCGGGTGTGTCCTCACGCTTGCCCCAGTCCATCCAGTCCCACGAGCCTTCGCGGTGTACGACAAGGTGATTTTCACCTATACTCCAGAGATTGACATAATTGACGGCGGCGTCATAAACAGTGCCGAGGAAATCCCTGTCGCCGGTGTATAAATAATAGGTCCAGAAGCCGCATATTCCCGCAAGCTGCTGCACGGGAAGCTCATGCAGAGCTTTATCCGTCGGTACAACCGTCTGCAATACGTTTGTAGCGGGGTCAATATGGCCGAGCATACAGGCAACTCCCTTCTGATAAAGCAGATAAGAGCTCGCATCCAGCGCATACATTGACATTGCCATTTCATTGGTAACGTCGCCCCACCACTGCGCTCTTTCCCTGTCGGGACAGTCCATAAAGTTGTCGCGCATGGTGACGTAGAGGGTACACAGAGACTTCTGCCACAGCGTGTTAAGCCGTTCGTCCGAGCATTCGTATATACCCGAAAACTCAGTGTCATAACCCGTTTCTCTGTATTTCAGTTCAAGTACTTTTACGCCCGAGGGTATCACATAGGTAATGTGCTCGCCGTTAAACCAGCCGAGCGCCTCAAACTCCTGCTCGCCTTCACGTGTGATATATGTGTCGTTGACGGAGCCTAACCATGTGTTTTCGGTTATAATACGGATTTTCCTGCCCGAAGGCGCTTCTACTTTAAGATAAGGCGTACACTGCGCATTATACGGAATATTGAGTGTTATTTTCTTTTCCGAATCAAACGTAACGCCCCTGTATTGTGCCGAGTTTTCATAGTCCTTCAGCCCGTAATCCTTCAAAAGCGGAATACCTCTCGGGAAGAGCTTTCCCCACGGTGCGCAACCGCCCGTTCCGTATTCGGTCGCATTTTCCCAGGCGGAATCGTCAAAATCGGGCGACAGCCAGTCGCCGACTTCCCTGCCTGCGTCGTAGTTGATATTGAATTCTGGCAGACGGTAATTCGGCTGAGAGCCGAGGGCAGCGTTACGGTAAGCGCTGTTGCGGCACACCTTCCAGCTGCTGTCGGAAAGTATGCTCCCCGCTTCGAAGATAAAGCCCGCCTTACCGCTCGAGGTATAGGAATAGTTTTTATCCTTACCCCAGAACCAGACAAGCGCGCAGATTACGTTTTTGCCCTGCTTAAGATAAGGCGCTGTTTCAACGCTGTCATAATAGCTGTCATCGGCGGTCGGTCCTCTTTTAACCGCGCCTTCAAAAACAACGGTTTCGCCGTTGATGTAAAGCCAGTATTTTGAATCTGCCGAAATATATGCCGTCAGCGTTTCGGGAACTTCGGAAAGCTCAACCGTCTTTCGCAGGCACATCCACACGTTTTCCTCGCTGCCGTCCGAGGAATCCCAGATATAATTCGCCTTCCAGTCGGGCTTCGGCGTTGTGTCAATCTGAGTATATGGCGCCAAAGTCTCGGGCAGAGTGTATTCATTTTTGAAATAAGTCTTGTTTACTTCGCCGCCTGCCAGCGACGAAAAGAATGAAGCAACAGCCATAATAAAGGAAATAATCCTGTTCACTCCCCTCACCTCATTAATGAAGAATTATTGTTATATTCTTTAATTCTGCGAGCCGAAATACTCCTTCGCTTCCTCGTCGCAGCTGTAGAAGCGCTGCTGAAGCTTTTCGTGCTCGGCGGTCTTTTTGATAATACCCTTTACGAGCGTATCAACCTCGCCGCCCTCGGTATAGTCGGCGGCAACAAAATACTTGATACGGTTGTCCTTTATCATACGGTAAACCTTCGACTTGTCGCCCGTGTCGGGGTTATATACGCCGACGGAATAACCTCCGTAGGTGTTGACAAGCTTCATACACGGCACGTCGGTATCGCTGTCGCCGATATAGACGATATTGCGGAAGGGAATCCTTATCTCCGACGGCTTATAGAACTTGTTGACCGTCTTGTCGTTGACGTCGAGTGTCCCCTTTTCGATTCTGAATAGGAACTGCGTCTTGTTTGTGTAGTTGACCGCCTGAGCGGGCCACTCGGCAACGCCCTTTTCATTGTAGTAAAAGGAGCTTGCGTAAATCTTTTTGAAATACTTTGCGATAGGCGTGCCCTCAATCATTTCCTTGAGTCCCGACGAAATGATATAGTGCTCAATTTCAACGCCGTTTTCCTCGCCGTACTTGTTGACACGCTCAAACCAGTCCTCGACGCCGGGATAAAGCTCAACCTTCGAACCGTACTCGGCAAGGGCCTTGCGGTTAAAAACGAGCTGGCCCTCGGCTTCCTTTTTCATCATAAACATATATGCGAGGTTTTCGTCCATCCCGTTTTCCTGCGCCAATTCGTTTGACTTCTTCCAGAAATCGGCGGCAACGTCATAGCCGACCGACTGAATATAGCCCTGCGCCTGCATTTCGTCGGGCGAGAGAGTGCGGTCAAAGTCGTAGCAAATAGCGAGTATGGGTTTTTTGTTCAATCTTGAGGACATATTATCACCCTGTCTTTTTAATATAGAATAATTATACAGCAAATGAGGCTATTAAGCAACAGAAAAACCGCCCCGAAAAGGGCTGTGGAAGAAAGCTGAAAGGAATTGCGCTATATTCTTAGATAAGTACACTTATTGGGACTATTAATATTTAATTGATTTTGACAAGCATTAGTCAACATGTTATTATATTTAAAAATGAAAATGGAGAGTGGTTTGATGTCAAAGCTATTTAGTGCTAATAGCTATATTGTTGACGGTGAAGTTTGTTGCACACGATACGATTGGGAATACAGAGTTGGCGTAGAAACCTTCACAAACACAAAAGGTATACTTAGTCTTTCAAAGTTAGGTTTATGGTTTGAAGCCGAAAATGGAAAGTCATACCATTTTGAGTATTTTCCTTTCACCAAATTGTTATTTCAAAGCGAACAAGAAAGAGATGACGCACTTCCTAGTTATCTGAGGAGTAATTCTTTAAAGAAGAGTTATAATCCATATAATTACACCCTTACTCCAGAAGATGGTTTTTGTCCAATTGATCAAAGAACGGATAGATTTGATATAAAAAGTGCAAATACCCTTCATCTTAAAGATTTGTTACCAGAACAAATCAATCAAATAAAGGAATACTGCAATTTAATAAATCAAGAAATTGAATCTGATTACAAACAAAAACTAAAAGTTGAATCAGATATTATTAGTTTTATTAAAAGAAAACACAACAATGAAATCATCTCTTTTATTGAACAGTTTACAAGTGATTTATTCCTTAATTTAAAGTATTACATTATTATTCAAAATTTTTTTGTATGGAACGATATATTTGAAAGAGAAAATGACGATATTCCTCGGAGAGAATTCTCGTTAAGAAGTAAGCCAGAACGCACCCAAAAGATTACAGATATTAAAACTGTTGGAAGATTTGACTCTGAATTGGGCTATATAGAAGATATACATATTCCAGATTACGATTTTCAATATTGCGATGAGTTTGTATTCAACAATTTCCAAAAACTTGTTTCCTATTTTACTCAAGAAATAACAGAAAAAGCTGAAGCATGTAATTTTAAAATAAGTAATGTATACATAGTTTGGCAAGCATTAATTGATACAGTGATTGATTATTATCACGACTATTGTATAACTACACTAGGCTTCAATGACTTTGATGGTGGTTTTGATAAAATGATTGAGTATATGTCAACTCATGAGCTCACTAATCCTACAAGCATGATGGCTGCAACATACTATACAATCAAAGAAGACTCTCTTGATGACTCGATTTCCAATGTTTATGAGCGAGTTTTAGATGAATTAAACAATTGTAAACGTAGAAAGGCTCAAAATGATTTTGCCAATTCTTTAAAAAATCCAACACCAAGCATCAAGAAAACAACTATCTTTGACATTGATTTAATGACAGGGTTAGAGTTTGAACAATTTATCGCTAAACTGTTTGAGAAAAAAGGATATACCGTCGAGGTAACTAAAGCGTCAGGCGACCAGGGAATAGATGTCATTGCCGAAAAAGGCGGAACAAAAATCGGTATTCAAGCAAAGTGTTATTCCGGTACGGTTGGAAATTCGGCGGTTCAGGAAGCTGTTGCAGGAAAGCAGTTTTATCGCTGTGATAAAGCAATGGTTATTACAAACAATTATTTCACTCCGTCTGCAACAGAACTCGCCGCAGCCAATGATGTTATTCTTTGGAATAGGGATACTTTGAATGAAAATTTGGTGTAATTCTTAACACTGAGAAAAAGTCACGGGTTTTCCCGTGACTTTTTTATAATTCTTTTTGAAATGTATAGCACTTTCACAATCTCGGGTGTATAATTAAGGCAACGTTAAAACTTTATATTCCGTCTAACAAAGACTAATAATATTTAAGTTTAAACGTTAGTACTGATTTGAAAGGAGGCGAAAAAGGATTAAGTATCTTTATTATTATTTAAATTTGGATTCATCAAACAATCCAAATCACAACCATGAAGTGCATTCTGAAGGTTGCCCTTGGTTGCCTTCACCGGAAAAAAGAATATGTTTAGGATTATTTTCTAACTGTCACGCCGCCATTAAAACGGCAAAAGCGTTATTTCCGGATTCTGACGGCTGTTGTACATGCTGTAACAGTTGTCATGAAGAATAAAGCATGTCAAGTTTTCTTGACATAAAAGGGACTGCTTTCGCAGTCCCTTTAATAATATCTTATTCCCTCAGCTGTTATTACAGTCTTTCCAGATAATCAAGCACTTCGACAACCTCGCCGTCCTTGACGTAAACGCGGGGTACGCGCATATTGATATCGCAGCAAAGCTCGTAATTGAATCTGCCCGAAAGACCGGAAAGCTCCTCAACGCTCAGGTCGAAGTTTCCGTCCTTGCCGAACAGCGTTACGGTATCGCCCTGCCTGACGTCGAGATCGGTCACGTCAACCATAAACTGGTCCATACAAACCCTGCCTATGATATTTGCAAACTGACCGTTTATTATTACCCTGCCCCTGTTCGAAAGGCTGCGCGGGTAGCCGTCGCCGTAGCCTATGGAAACGGTCGCGACGGTCATATCGTCCTTTGCGACAAAGGTGCTGCCGTAGCTGACGGTAAAGCCCTTGTGAACGTTTTTGACGTACGACACGCTGCTCTTAAGCTGCATAACGGGCGTAAGCGGGAAGTCGGTATCGACCTCCTCGGACGGAAACAGTCCGTAGCCCATGATGCCAATGCGCACCATATCGAGAAAATCGCAGTCCTCGTCGATAATCGAGGCGCTGTTGTCCATGTGGCGGATGCCAACGTCAACGCCCTGC
The DNA here is from genome assembly GCA_016290515.1 of Clostridiaceae bacterium. Lineage (GTDB taxonomy): Bacteria > Bacillota > Clostridia > Oscillospirales > Acutalibacteraceae > Fimenecus. The sequence continues at coordinate 840 of JAEEUJ010000061.1, read as the reverse complement.
GCCTTGAGCTGGTCGAGGAAATCGAGAAACAGCTTCTTCTGACGGTTTGACGAGGTCTTGTCACGGAAATCGGCGCACGCGAAATGCGTGAAAATGCCATCTATCTTGACATTTGAAAGCTTGCTGATTTTCTTAATCTCTTCAATGCTGTCCTTGTTCGGCAGGAAGCCTATACGGCCCATGCCCGTATCGACCTTTATATGAATCTTAACCGTTTTGTTGAGCCACTTTGCCTTTTCGTTGAGCGCAACGGCGTTATCGTATGAGAAAACAGCGTGCATAAGCTCGTTATCTATAAGGCGTTCGTATTCCTCGGGGAAAACGTAACCGAGTATGAGTATCGGACTTTTAATACCGTGCTTTCTTAAAAGAACGCCCTCGTCAACGCTCGCAACGCCGAAATAATCGACGCCCAGCTCCTCAAGCTCCCTTGCGACGGGAACGGCACCGTGGCCGTAAGCGTCGGTCTTGACTATCGACATAATCTTTACGTCGGGTCCGACCTTGTCGATAACAGCCTGAGCATTGGCACGAAGCGCGTCCAGATCAATTACGGCATAAGCCCTTTTGGGAAACATAATACCACTTCCAAAAACATTATATTAGAATTATAATCCAATTCCGCCTTAATGTAAAGTTGAAATATAATATTTTACGCCGATGTGTTCAATAATATGACAAAAAGTGCGATTTCTTGTGTAAAGGCAATCAGCTTTACAGTAAAATGCTTTTTTATATAAAATTCTTGCAGTTTTCGGGTATTTGCGTTATACTTGAAATGTTAAGTATTTTCATTAATGAGGTGAAAAATATGGCTGAAACCGTAAAGGTTAAAATCGC
>JAEEUJ010000212.1 GCA_016290515.1 Clostridiaceae bacterium | reverse complement strand
CAATTACTCTGGGCGTCGGCCCTGCAGGTACGGGCAAGACCTACCTGGCCGTCGCAATGGCGGTAACGGCCTTCAGGGCAAAAGAGGTCAACCGGATTATTTTAACGCGTCCCGCCGTCGAAGCGGGCGAGAGACTCGGCTTTCTGCCCGGTGATTTACAGCAGAAGGTTGACCCGTATTTAAGACCGCTTTATGACGCTCTGTTCGATATGCTCGGTGCGGAATCGTTCCAGAAATATCAGGAGCGCGGAAGCATTGAGGTTGCACCGCTTGCATATATGAGAGGACGTACGCTCGACGACAGCTTCATCATTCTCGACGAGGCGCAGAACACCACGAAGGAACAGATGAAGATGTTCTTAACCCGTCTGGGCTTCAACTCAAAGATGGTCGTCACGGGCGACATTACCCAGATTGACCTGCCCGACGGAAAGAAATCGGGACTTATGCAGGCTATGAAAATACTGAAAAACATTCCCGACATAGCTGTCAACGAGTTTACCGAAAAGGACGTCGTAAGACACAGGCTCGTTCAGGATATCATCAAGGCTTACGAAAAGAGCGAGGAGGGACGCAAAAGATGACGGACAAGGTTAAGGTTATTATTTCCAACGACCAGAAGGCGGTCAAGATACCCACGGGCATAAGGCTGCTTGTGCGCCGCTGCTGCCACGCCGTACTTCTTCAGGAGGAATTCGACGGCTCGGCGGAGGTCAGCGTGACCTTCGTTGACAATGCGAAAATTCATGAACTCAACAAACAGTACCGCAATATCGACCGTGAGACGGACGTGCTTTCCTTCCCGCTGGGCGAAAACGGCGAATACGACGTAAATCACGATACGGGCGCGAAGATGCTCGGCGATATAGTCATATCGCTCGAAAAGGCGGTTGAGCAGGCTGAAATGTACGGCCATCCGCTTCAGCGTGAGGTTGCGTTTCTCACCGTTCATTCAATGCTTCACCTTTTAGGCTACGACCACGAAGCGGGCGGACTTGAGGCGGTGCGTATGCGCGAAAAGGAAGAAGCGGTTTTAACCAAACTCGGACTTCAGCGCAACGGCAGCTACTATCTTGACGAGGAATAATTATGAAGAATTATAAACAGCTGTTTCTAAGCTTTTGCTATGCCTTCCGCGGCGTTTATTACGCGCTCAAATACGAGCGCAATATGAGAATACATTTTACCTGCATGGTCTATATGTATTGCTTTTTGCTCATCTACGACTTTTTTGAGGTCAGCGCAACTCAGTTTGCGGTGATTTTCCTTGCCAATGCGCTTGTAACTGCGCTCGAACTAGTCAATACCGCAGTCGAGCGAAGCGTTGACTTGGCTTCAAGCGAGCATACCGAAAAGGGCAAAATTGCCAAGGACACCGCGGCGGGCGCAGTGCTTATAGCCGCAATATTCGCCGTACTTGTCGGCATAGCGATACTCGGTCAGCCCGAAGCATTCCGGGCTATGTACGCCTATTATACGGACAAGCCGTATATGTTCGCGATATTCGTTTTGTCGATAATACCTGCATCGCTCTTTATTTTCAAGGGCTTCGGAAAAGCGTCAACGGGCGACAATTCGTCCGAAAAATAACGGGAGAGAATATGGCATCAGATAAAGAATATCTTGATTTTGTGCTTGAACAGTTAAGCGGCGCCGACGGTATTACATACCGCGCAATGATGGGCGAATACATAATCTATTGCAGGGGAAAGGTAATCGGCGGAATTTACGACGACCGCTTCCTTGTAAAACCCACACAGTCGGCAAAACGCATTCTGCCCGACGCGGCACAGGAATTGCCCTATGAGGGCGCAAAGCCGATGCTGCTTGTCGGAGATATTGACAACAGAGAACTTCTCTGCGAGCTTGTCAGCGCCATAGCCGACGATTTACCCAATAAGAAATAATAATATAATTGGAGTTTGTCAGTGAAAGGAATACCAAATGAAAAAAGCCGGAAAAACTATACTGAAAATACTGCTTATTCTGCTTGCATTAGTTATCGCATTTACTGCTGTAACGTTTGTCATCCACAAGGTTAAGAGAAAAAAAGAGGTCGCATTACTTAAGGAGCAGGGTTATTATAATCCCGTTTCGGTAGGTGATTATTCA
>JAEEUJ010000060.1 GCA_016290515.1 Clostridiaceae bacterium | reverse complement strand
ACCGCGTTCTCTGCTTTTAAGAGGCGTAGCCATAGGCGAATACAAGGGCGGCGACGGTTACAAGCCGTACATTGCAGACTTTCCCGAGCTCGAACAGATAATGTTTGACGAGTACCGTCACGGCGATAAAATGAAAAGCCTTGCAAAGAGGGGTAAAAAATGATTAAAGACGTTCAGCAGGAAATTTTAAGAATGAAAAAAGAAAACGACGTGTGCATACTTGCGCACAGCTACGTTGCGCACGAGATAATCGAAATTGCGGACTTTACGGGCGACAGCTACGCTCTGTCCGTCAAGGCGAAAACTGCGCCGCAGAAGACCGTTATCATGGTCGGCGTTCGCTTTATGGCGGAAACGGTGAAAATCCTTTCGCCCGAAAAGAAGGTTATACTCGCCCACGCCGAATCGGGCTGTCCGATGGCAGAGCAGATGGACAGAGATACAATTTCAATTGTCAAGAGTCAGTACCCCGATTACAAGGTTGTCTGCTATATCAATACAACCGCAGAACTAAAAACGATCTGCGACGTTTGCGTAACCTCGTCAAGCGCAGTTAAAATCTGTAAGCAGATACCCGAAAAGAATATACTTTTCATACCCGACTGCAATCTCGGAGCATACGTTGCCGAGCAGATACCAGAAAAGAATTTCAAGCTTCTTCAGGGCGGCTGTCCCGTTCACGCTTCCGTAAACGAAAAGGAAGTTCTTGAAGCGAAGGCAAAGCACCCCGGCGCACTTCTGCTCGTCCATCCCGAATGTACTCAAGAGGTTGTAAAGCACGCCGATTACGTCGGCTCAACCTCGGGTATAATGGAATTTGCAAAGAATTCCGACGCAAAGGAATTTATCATAGGCACGGAGCTTTCGATTACCGGGCATCTTCAGTACGAATGTCCCGACAAGCTGTTCTGGAATCTCTCGCAGAAGCTTATGTGCAAGAATATGAAACTCAACACACTTTACGACGTTTACAATGCTATACTCGGCAGAAGCGGCGAGGAAATCGAGCTTGACGGAGAAACGATAGAAAAAGCAAGAAAATGCATCGACGAAATGATAAGACTCGGCGGCTGATATGGAAAAGGTAATGATAGGTATGAGCGGCGGCGTTGACTCATCTGTCGCCGCTTATCTTTTACAAAAGGACGGCTTCGACGTTTACGGCGTTACAATGAAGCTGTTCAATAACGACGACATTGACGTACTGCCCGACAAGGCGTGCTGTTCGCTCGAGGATGCAGAGGATGCGAAGGCGGTCTGCGGCAGACTCGGCATACGGCACTATATGCTCAATATGACGGAGGATTTCAGGCAGGAGGTCATTGAGCGCTTTGTTTCGGCTTACGAAAACGGCGAAACGCCCAATCCGTGCATTGACTGCAACCGTTATATCAAGTTTCGTTCCATGCTTCGCAGAGCGCTTGAGCTTGAGATGGATTACGTTGCGACGGGACACTATGCCCGCATTGAAAAGCAGGGCGACAGATACCTGCTGAAAAAGGCTGTCGATTTAAGTAAAGACCAGAGCTACGTGCTTTATTCTCTTACACAGGAACAGCTGAAAATGACTAAGTTTCCGCTTGGTGAATACACAAAGCCGCAGGTGCGTGAAATCGCGCTCAAACAGGGCTTCGTCAATGCAGAAAAGCACGAGAGTCAGGACATCTGCTTCGTGCCTGACGGCGACTACTTCAGCTTCATCGAGAAGCACACCGGAAAGAGCTATGCGCACGGTGATTTCGTTGATATGAACGGAAACCGTCTCGGCGAGCATAAGGGCATTATACGCTATACCGTCGGTCAGCGGAAAGGGCTCGGCCTTGCCCTGCCCGCGAGTATGTACGTAGTAGAAAAGGACCTCAAAAACAACCGCGTTATACTCGGCTTCAACGGGGACCTTATGCAGAAGGAAGTAAGCGTTAAGGACATAACGCTGTCCGCCTGCGACGGACTTGACGGGGCTCAGCGTTTCTCCGCTAAAATACGCTATAATCAGGTCGAACAGCCCGCAACCGTAACGCAGACGGACGAAAGCCATCTTAAGATAGTTTTTGACGAGCCGCAGAGGGCGGTAACCAAAGGTCAGGCGGCGGTTATCTACGACGGCGACACGGTAATCGGCGGCGGTACGATTGAATAATATTCATAAGCAAAACGGACGGTTTCCCGTCCGTTTTTTATATCCCCCCTGCCCCCTTATGTCTAAATATACAATAAAACTACATAAATATAGTATAATTATTCCTATTGAAAAAAAGTGCGAATTCAAGTATAATTAACATGTATATGTGGCAGTGTGTATTTTCGCTGCCGACGAATAAGTTTTGAGGAGAAAAATTATGCCCAGAGACGTAAACCCTAAAATTCACGTTAACGAAAGAGATTTTCCGCTCGAGGACTATCATTGCGACGATCCCGAAAAGAAAAAGCTTGTGACGAAGCTCGCGCTTATGATTACGGATAATATTCCGCGTAAGCTTCCCGGCGGTATGAAGGAAAACCACATGGATTTCTGGATACTTGACAGACTTCTTACCAAGGAAGAGGTCAAGTTTATGCTGTCGTTCAGGAAAAGGCGTGTTCCGCTTCGCATAGGCGAGCTTGCAAAGAGAAATAATATGAGCGTTGAAGAGGCTCAGAAGATAGTCGATCACATACTCTGGATAGGTCTGCTCGAGCAGAACAGAGAAAACCCCGACAACGAGCGTCAGTTCCTTATCCCGAAATGGGTTGTAGGCTCGGGCGAATATATGGTTGAGCATAAGACTCTGCCCGACGATCATCCCGAGGTTGCGACTATGTTCAATCTCGCTCCTCAGGAGCCGCTTGAACTGGCTTCAAAGCTCATTCCTCCCGGAGGCGCGGGAATCGGTATGCACGTTATTCCCGTTGAAAAGGCTATCGAGCACGAAAGCACCTCCGTCAGCGTTGAGCATCTTACTCACTGGCTGAACAAGTACGATAAATTCTGCTCAATGGTATGCGCCTGCCGTAAGGCTCAGCGTATCAGAGGCGAAGGCGTAGGCGATATCGAAGGCCACATGTGTATAGCATTGGGCGATATGGCCGAATTCCTCGTTGAATCGGGCAAGGACGCAAAATATATCACCCGCGAGGAAGCGCTTGAAATTATTCTGCGTTCCGAGAAAAAGGGTTACGTTCATCAGATAACAAATCTTGACGGTCCCGACAAGATAGTCGGTATCTGCAACTGCTCTCCCGGAAGCTGCTACGGACTTCGTACGTCTCAGCTTTTCAACACGCCGAATATGTCGCGCTCGGCTTACAGAGCGCACGTAGAGCCCGAGAAGTGCGTTGCGTGCGGCAAGTGCGTTGAGGTTTGTCCCGCGGGCGCGGCAAAGCTCGGACAGAAGCTTTGCAAGGCTGACGGCTCAAAGGTTAAGTATCCCATGCACGACCTTCCCGACGACCATAAGTGGGGCGAGGACAGATGGGACCCCGATTACAGAGACCACAACAAGATTAACTGCTACGACACGGGCACATCGCCGTGTAAGACAGCCTGCCCCGCTCACCTTGCGGTACAGGGCTATATAAAGATGGCTGCCGAGGGCAGATACAAGGACGCTCTCAGGCTCATCCGTCAGGATAACCCCTTCCCTGCAGTCTGCGGCGCAGTTTGCAACAGACGCTGTGAAGACCGCTGCACGAGAGGTCTTGTAGATAAGCCCGTTGCCATTGACGAAATTAAGAAGTTCCTCGCTTACCGTGAACTTGATGCAGGCGACGAGTACGTTCCCGAGGTATGCTTCAACGGCGTGGGCGAACAGTGGGACGATTATAAGATTGCCGTTATCGGCGCAGGTCCCGCAGGTCTTTCGGCGGCTTATTATCTCAGAACGGAAGGCTATCCCGTAACCGTATTCGAGAAGGAAAGCCGTCCGGGCGGTATGCTGACAATAGGTATTCCGAATTTCCGCCTTGACAAGAAGGTTGTTGACGCGGAAATCGACATAATCAAGAAGATGGGCGCTGAAATCAGATGCGGCGTTGAGGTCGGCAAGGACATCACTCTTGACGAGCTTCGCGCTCAGGGTTATAAGGCGTTCTATATTGCAATCGGACTTCAGGGCGGCAGACTCGCAGGCGTTGACGGCGAGGATGCAAAGGGCGTTGAAAGCGGTATCGCCTTCCTGAGAAGAATCAATCAGGACGATACAATCCGTCTTGACGGCGACGTTGTTGTAGTCGGCGGCGGTAACGTTGCGGCTGACGTAGCGAGAACCGCGGCAAGAGCAACAGACGGCAAGGTAAAGATGCTCTGCCTTGAATCAAGGGAAGAAATGCCCGCTGCAAAGGACGAGATTGCCGAGGTTGAGGAGGAAGGCATCGAAATTCTCAACGGCTGGGGCCCGAAGGAAATACTCAAGAACGAAGACGGTACCGTCAAGGCTATCGTATTCAAGAAGTGCGTTTCCGTATTTGACGACGAGCACCGCTTCTCACCGAAGTACGACGAGAACGATACAATCACCGTTGAGTGCAACAACGTACTGATGGCTATCGGTCAGTCCGCCGAATGGGGAAAGCTGCTCGAAGGCTCAAAGGTTAAGCTTAACCGTAACGATACTGCGGTTGCCGATAAGATTACATATCAGACAGACGAACCCGACATTTTCGTAGGCGGCGATATTTACCACGGTGCACGCTTTGCCATCGACGCTATCGCCGAGGGCAAGGAGGGTATGGTTTCAATCAACCGCTTCGTTCACGAAGGTCAGTCGCTTACCATCGGCAGAGATTTAAGACAGTTTATCGAGCTTGACAGAGACGACGTCAAGCTTGAAGGCTATGACAACGCCGACAGACAGGCTCCCGGCATGAGAGAGGGCGACCCGCTCAAGACGTTCAAGGATTTGCGTGAGCCTCTCACCGAGGAGCAGGTTAAGATTGAGGCTAACCGTTGCTTAGGCTGCGGAGCTACAACAGTTGACCTTAACCAGTGCATCGGCTGCGGTCTTTGCACTACGAGATGCGAATTCGACGCAATTCATCTTTCGCGTGATATTCCTCAGGCGAGCGAAATGCACACCGCCGAGGAAATGATGAAGGTTGTAGGCCCCTACGCTCTCAAGCGCGGTATGAAGATTATCAAGCGTTCGCTTAAAGGAAACAAATAAGGGAGAAGGAGAATAATTATGCCCGAAACCTATGACAAGATGCCCGCCACAAAATCAAAGTTTGACGGCGAAGCGGAAAAGAAAAAGAAATACGCCAAGCTCGGTGCGAAAATCACCGACAACGTACCGCATAAGCTTTTCGGTCTCAAGACCACCGACGAGGAATACTGGGGACTGCGTGAAATCCTCAACGAGGACGAGGTTGATATTGCGCTCTCGATGAAGCAGCGCAAATGGTACACCGCAGAAGAACTTAAGAAGATGAATCCCCAACTTGACGAGGAGAAATTCAAGGAAACTCTGAACCTTCTCTGCGTTCACGGCTTTGTTGAGTACGATTACGGCGACCACTACGACGACAACGGTCCGATTGAGGGCGCGCCGAAGGAGCTGCGTTACCGTACGAGCTACTTCGTACCGGGAAGCGCTGAGCTTTTCAATTCTTCGGTTGACCGAATCAAGAAGAATCCCCCCGTTGCCAAGATGTTTGAGCGAATGACCTTCCTTCCGCTTGAACACATTACCTCAATGGTACGCCCCGGCGGCAACGGTATCGGCATGCACGTTATACCCGTTGAAAAGGAAGTCAACGCAAGCCGCGAGGCTATGAGCATTGAAAAGATTTCATACTGGCTTCAGAAATATGAGGGCCATCTGTCCGCAGGTATCTGCTCGTGCCGTTATTCCCGTGCGGAAATCGGCGAGGGCTGTACCGACGACGGCGACGACTGGTGCATTCAGGTCGGCGATATGGCTGACTACACCGTGGAAACGGGCAGAGCGCATTATATCACCAAGGAAGAAGCGCTTGAAATTCTTCAGAAGGCTGAGGACAACGGCTACGTTCATCAGGTAACTAATATTGACGGCGACGACCATATTTTCGATATCTGTAACTGTAACGTCAAAATCTGTAACGCTCTGCGTACCTCGCTTCTGTTCAATACTCCCAACATGTCGAGAAGCGCCTACACCGCTAACGTCAATAAGGAAAACTGCGTTGCGTGCGGCAGATGCGTTGAGGTCTGCCCTGCAGGTGCGGTCAAGCTCGGACAGAAGCTCTGTCAGAAGGACGGCACTCCCGTAAAATACCCGAAGTCCGTACTCCCCGATAAGATTCACTGGGGTAAATATGCGTGGGACGAGAATTACAGAGATACCGCCAGAGTCAATACTCACAAAACGGGTACTTCTCCGTGTAAATCCGCGTGTCCCGCTCACGTGCCGATTCAGGGTTATCTGAAGATGGCTAAGGAAGGCAGATATGATGAGGCTCTTGCGCTCATTAAGCTTGAAAACCCCTTCCCTGCTATCTGCGGCCGTGTGTGCAACAAGCGCTGTGAGGATGCCTGCACGAGAGGCACCATAGACAAGCCCGTTGCAATAGACGACGTTAAGAAATTCCTTGCCGAGCGTGACTTACACGCAGAGACAAGGTATATACCCAAAAAGATTACCAAGAGAGTAAGCGGCGAATGGGATGAGAAAATCGCCATTATCGGCGCAGGCCCCGCAGGTCTGTCAGCCGCCTATTATCTGGGTACAATGGGCTATCATCCGACAGTATTCGAAAAGAACGAAAAGCCCGGCGGTATGATGACCTACGGCATCCCGTCCTTCAAGCTTGAAAAGGACGTTATCGATGCTGAAATCGACATCATCCGTGAACTCGGCGTTGAGATTAAATGCGGCGTTGAGGTCGGTAAGGACGTTACCATTGAAGAGCTTAAGAAACAGGGTTATGAAGCCTTCTATATCGCAATCGGCTGTCAGGGCGGCAGACTTCCCGGCGTACCGAACGACACGGCAGAGGGAACGGAAATCGCGGTTAAATTCCTTGAAAAAGCATTAAGCGATACCTCTAAAGACTTAAGCGGCGACGTAGTGGTAATCGGCGGCGGCAACGTTGCCATAGACTGCGCGAGAACGGCTCACCGCAAGGGCGCCGACAAGGTTTCGATGTACTGCCTTGAGTCGAGAGAGACCATGCCCGCCTCCCCCGAGGAAATCGAGGAAGCCGAGGACGAGGATGTAATCATCAGCTGCGGCTGGGGCCCGAAGGAAATACTTACCGACGAGAGCGGCAAGGTTTCGGGCATCTTACTTAAAAAGTGCGTTTCCACACTCGACGAAAACGGCAAATTCTCACCGAAATATGACGAGAACGATACAGTTACAGTTAACGCAACTAAGATTGTATTCGCCATCGGTCAGGCTATCGAGTGGGGTAAGCTGCTTGAAGGCACAGCCGTTAAATTCCATCACGGCAATTATCCCGTTGCCGACAAGTTCACCTATCAGACCGACGACCCCTGCATTTTCGTAGGCGGCGACGTATATACGGGACCGAAATTCGTCATCGACGCAATCGGTCAGGGACACGAAGCGGCTGAGTCGCTTTCAAGATTTGTTTCCAAGAACAACGTTTCACAGACACTTGCCAGAGACAGACGTTATTTCAAGAGCCTTGACAAGGACAATATCGCAATCGATTCCTATGACAAGGCGCAGAGACAGATTCCGCCCGTTGACGCTTCGGTTGACTATAAGAACGGCTTTACCGATAACAGACTTATCTTCACCGAAGAGCAGGTTAAGACCGAGGCTTCACGCTGCTTAGGCTGCGGCGCAAGCATAGTTGACGAGAACAAGTGTATCGGCTGCGGACTTTGCACAACGAAGTGTGAATTCGACGCAATTCATCTTGTACGCGATCAGCCCGACGCGTCGGATATGAGAAGAGCCGAGGACAAGGTCGGCGGACTTCTGAGTTATGCGGTTCCCAGAGCCTTCAAGATTGTTCTCAACTCAGGCTCCGAGGAAGCAAGAACAATGCGTAAGAAGCGCAAGGAATACAACAAGGCTACCAAGGAATTCCACAAGACGCATCCGCACACCGGCAACGGCGTTGACATTGAAGAGATGATGAAGGACTAAGCCATGCACGAAATGGGAATAATCGTCAATCTCGCCAATACGCTTGACGAAACTGCCGAGGAACAGAATATTATAAGAATCGGCAAGGTTACGTTGCAGGTCGGTGAGGTTTCGGGCATAGTTACCGATTACTTCGTTGACTGCTGGAATTATTTCAAGAGAAAGCATCCCGTCTTAAACGATTCGGAACTTGTGCTTGAAACGATACCCGCAATTACCTTCTGTTCAAGCTGCGAGAGAAACTACGAAACCGTGAAATACGGCAGGGAATGTCCTTACTGTCATTCGGGTGAAACCTGGCTTATTCAGGGCAACGAATGTATCATCAAGGAAATCGAAGCCGAAACGGCTGATTAAACCGAAACAGACCTGAGAAATCAGGTCTGTTGTTATATAAATCGGAGTTTATCGGGGTCTTGTCAGGTGACATCCCACCCCAACCTCCCCTGTCAAGGGGAGGTGTCATTTTGCATTGCAAAATGACGGAGGGGTTAAACCAAGCTTTTTCAAACCCCCTCGCCGCCGTTCGGCGGCCCTCTCCCCCTTTCGGGGGGCGTTGGTTAGTTTCATCGTTCATCCCGACAAACTCAAATTTGCTTTATTGCCAAAACTGTGCTATATTCTTATTGATGGGGTGATGATATGACCGACAAGTCAAGAATTATTGTCATTATTGTAGTTGCCATGGCGATTATCCTCGCCGCGACGGCATTTGCGTATAACAGATATAAAAAGAATCTTGCATATACCGCTCAGCAGGCAAGCGGCGGCCCGCACATTGTTGAGCCGAGAACTAAAGCGGAACAGAATCTTTATGTGTTTGACAATGTGCTTGACAGCGCAGGACTGCTGGGCAAAAGCGTTGCCGAAAGCGGAATTGACGAAAAGTATTTTCAAAAGGAAATATTCTTTGAACTGAAATTCGGCGGAAAGCTTTTCTCTAAGGAAGCGGGCAACTGCTCGATAGTTTATAATCAGAGGGACGACGAGGGCGAATACTTTGCCGATACGGTTTATATTTACAGCTATGAGGTCGGCTTCGACGAAGCGGCGCAAGAGCTGACAAAGCTTTACGGCGAGCCGACGGGTACGGGCGAGGAGCCGTACGTCGAAGCAAACGGCGGAGCGCTTTCTTGGGCGGATTTTGAAAATGACGGCTTAAAAATCAAACTTAATCAGGGAAGCGAAAACGACTATATTTCAATAACGGTAAAGCTTAAATAATAAGGTAAAAAAGAAGCGGTAAGCACTCGGCTTACCGCTTTTATTCATATAATGTCCTTTATCTGTTCGGGTTTGAAAACGCCCTTATCGGTGATAAACGCCGTTATCAGCGAAGCGTCGGTCACGTCAAAGGCGGGGTTAAGCGCCTTTGCTTTTTCGGGCGTCATACGCTTTTCGTACCACATTTCCGAAATCTCCGCTTCGTCACGCATTTCAATTACTATACCGCCGCCGTTATCGGTGTTTTTGTCGAAGGTTGACATAGGAGCGCAGACGTAAAACGGTATGCCGTAATGCCTTGCGACTATTGCGAGCGACGAGGTGCCGATTTTGTTTGCCGTGTCGCCGTTTTTTGCTATTCGGTCAGCGCCGACAAGCACAGCGCCGACAAGTGAGTTTTTCATTATATATGACGACATATTGTCACAGACAACCGTCGTGTCAACGCCTGCCTTGGTCAGCTCGTATGCCGTCAGCCTTGCGCCCTGAAGAAGCGGTCTCGTTTCGTCGGCATAGACTTTTATATCATGCCCCTGCTCTTTTGCAACGTAAACGGGCGAAAGCGCCGTGCCGTATTTGATGCAGGCAAGCCTTCCGGCGTTACAGTGGGTCAGAATTGCGTCTGTTTTCTCAAGAAGCTTTGCACCGTACTCACCTATAGCCTTGCAGGTTGATATATCGTTTTCAAGAATCTCTGAAGCCTTGTCGCACAAGGCTTTTTTGATATTGTCAAGGCTTTGGCCTTTACAGCTAAAAAGTGTCTTTTTCATCTCGTTTACGGCCCACGAAAGGTTCACCGCGGTCGGTCTTGATGAGATGAGATATGCGGCGTTGTCCTCAAACTCTTTTATGAACGCTTCTTCGGTCTGCGCCGTACTGTCATTTGAAAGAACCGCCATAGCTATGGCGGCGCAAACGCCTATACACGGGGCACCGCGCAGTTTGAGAGTCTTTACGGCATCAAATATTTCTTCCCTTGTCTTAAGGCTTAACAAGACTTCCTCGTTGGGAAGCCTTGTCTGGTCTATTATAACGAGGGCATTATTCTCCCTGTCAAATCCTGCAGTCTGTGAATTCAAGTCAAGCATTTATATTTTTCCTATTATTTCGCATATAAGCTTCTGCATCTCTGCGCCCTTGCGCGCACCTGTTTCAAGTACTTCCTCCTCGGTCAGAGGTTGATCGAGTATGCCCGCCGCCATATTGGTTATAAGCGAGAATGCAAGGGTTTTGAATTTAAGATGGCTTGCGGCGATTATTTCGGGCACGGTTGACATACCTACCGCGTCTGCGCCCAAAGTACGGAACGCCCTTATCTCGGCAGGGGTTTCGTAGCTCGGACCGGTACAGCCGAGATACACGCCTTCCTTAATTTCAACGCCCGTTGAAGCCGAACATTGGGCGGCAAGCCTGCGCAAATCGGGATTGTACGCAAAGCTCATATCGGGAAAACGCACGCCGAATTCGCCGTCGTTTTTACCGATAAGCGGATTAGTGCCCATAAAGTTGATATGGTCGGTGATAAGCATTATATCGCCGACGTTGAAGCTCTTGTTCACGCCGCCCGCGGCATTGGTGACGATAAGATACTCGGCACCGAGCTTCCTCATCACTCTTACAGGTGCAATAATCTGCTTCATAGTATAGCCTTCGTAATAGTGAAAGCGTCCCTGCATGCAGATTACCCGCTTACCATTGAGTTCGCCGTAAACAAAGCGTCCCTTATGACCGGGGGCGGTTGATACGGGAAAGCCCTCAAGCTCGCCGTAGTCAATATAAACAGGTTTTTCAATCTTATCTGCAAGTCCG
>JAEEUJ010000059.1 GCA_016290515.1 Clostridiaceae bacterium | reverse complement strand
ACATCCGGAGAAAGTTTTAAAAATATGTTCACAATTTTTAGAAAACTTTTGCATATTGTGTTTACAAGTCGAAAAAAGTGTGATATCATACAATAAATTGTAGATGACCTTTAAATCGGTACGAGAGACCGGCAAGGCATTTTTGCATGATTATGCTTTGCTGTTCCGGCAAAGCTTTTTTTATTGGAGTGTGAGAAATGAGCGACAAGATTATTATCGACGGGCAGACCATGCTTCGTACTCTTGCGCGCCTTGCACACGAGATAATTGAGCGCAATCCCGACGCCGATAAGCTTTATCTGATTGGCATCAAGCGCAGGGGAGTTCCGCTCTCGAAAATCCTTAAAAGGAATATCGAGATGTTTTCCGATATCAGGGTTGAACTCGGCGAGCTTGACATAACACTTTACCGCGACGACCTGAGTGAGAGATACGATGCTCCGCGTTTAAGCTCGTCTAAGATTGATTTTGACGTCAACTCCAAACCTATTATTCTTGTTGACGACGTCATTTATACCGGCAGAACGGCGCGCGCCGCCATGGACGCCATTATGGAGCTGGGCAGACCTTCCGTTATTCAGCTTGCCGTTATGGTTGACCGCGGGCACAGAGAGCTTCCGATTTTCGCAAACTATGTCGGCAAGAACATTCCCACCTCAAAGGACGAGTTCGTCAGCGTGAGGGTTGAGGAAACCGACGGCGTCAACGAGGTTGCCATCTCGGCAAAATCAGTTATGTAAATTAAGGCGAAAGCCTGAAATATAGGAGGAAATCTTATGAATCTTGTTTACAACATCAAGGACAAGCCGAAATTCGGTCAGCTGATCGTTTTCGCTTTCCAGCAGTTGCTTGCTATCCTTGCGGCAACTATCGCGGTTCCGGCAATCGTCGGCAACGGCATGAGCCAGTCTGCAGCTCTTTTCGGAGCGGGCGTAGGCACTATCGTTTATCTTCTGTTCACTAAGTTCAGAAGCCCCGTATTCTTAGGCTCATCATTCGCCTTCCTCGGCTCGATGTTTGCGGCATTCGCAGGCGCTGTTTCAACCGAAGCAGGTTATGCGGGTATCATCATCGGTGCTATCTTCGCAGGTCTTGTTTATGTGGTAATCGCCATAATCGTTAAGGTTGCAGGCGTTGCCTGGATTAACAAGCTTATGCCTGCGGTTGTTATCGGACCGACAGTTGCAATTATCGGACTTTCTCTTGCGGGCAACGCAATCGGCGACTCGCTTGCAGGCGCATTTGACGCTGACGCAGGCGCTTATGTTATGACAACCAAGGTTTGGGTTTCGCTCATCTGCGCACTTGTAACCCTCTTCACGGTTATAATCTGCTCCGTATTCGGCAAGAAGATGGCTAAGCTCATCCCCTTCATCATCGGTATCGTAGCGGGCTACCTTGTAGCTACCTGCTTCACTCTTATCGGTATGAAGACCGGCAACGAGGCTCTTCAGGTAATCAACTTCTCACTCTTCGAGAATATGCAGTGGATTCCCGACTTCACCTTCCTCAAGGCTGCCAAGGGACTTTCCGCTATCGACGGCAAGTACATCGCAACCATCGCTGTTGCTTACGTTCCCGTTGCATTCGTTGTTTTCGCAGAGCATATTGCAGACCACAAGAACCTTTCCTCAATCATCGGCACAGAGCTTCTTGAAGATCCCGGTCTCCACAGAACTCTTCTCGGTGACGGCGTAGGCTCAATGGTAGGCGCTGTATTCGGCGGCTGCCCGAACACCACTTACGGCGAATCCGTAGGCTGCGTTGCAATCACCGGTAACGCTTCCGTTATCACAATTCTTGCAACCGCAATTATGGCTATCGTTATCTCGTTCTTCGGACCGTTCGTAACCTTCCTTGCAACCATTCCCTCATGCGTAATGGGCGGCGTGTGCATCACGCTTTACGGCTTCATCGCCGTTTCAGGTCTTAAGATGATTCAGCCCGTTGACCTTGGCAACAACAGAAACCTCTTCGTAGTTTCGGTTATCCTTATTGCCGGTATCGGCGGCATGACTCTTAAAATCGGTCAGGTTACCCTTACCGAAATCGCATGCGCACTTATCCTCGGCATCATCGTTAACCTTGTTCTCGGCAGAAACGACAAGAAAGAGGCTAAGGCTGAAAAGGCTGAATGATAAGCAAACACATTCAACGTATAGTTGATTGTTTTACAAACGGAGCGGTGTAATAATACCGCTCTGTTTTTTTGCTTTTTTGTCTTGTATTATTTTTATTTGTAATATATAATTTAATGTATATTATTCAAACAAAGAAATAGGGGTTTGAAAATGAAAAAGGAAAAAAATCAGGCTGTCGTTAAGCCGGACAATGCGCTGTCGGGTAATGCCGGCAAGTACGTAACCAGATTTGAGTACGTCTGCCTTATGCTCGCGCGTATCGGCGGTATGTTCGGCACCACTCTTACGGGTACTCTTGCAACGGCGTTCCTGCACGAGCTTTATTACGGTTCTGCGGGTGTTGACGCGGGACAGATTGCAAGGATTGAAGCAGTTCAGACCACGCTGACAACGATACTCGGTATCACTATCGGTCTTGCGGCGGGCATTATTGTCCAGAAGTGGAAAACCCGCTGGGGCAGATACCGTCAGTGGTATATCATCTGCCTTATTCCGATATTCATCACAACCGTTCTTTTCTTCTATGTTCCGAAGGGCTGGACCGTTCAGCAGATGATTACGTTCAGATATATTCTTATGTGCACACAGACCGTGCTGAATATCTTCAACAACTTCGGTCAGAACGTTTCTCAGGTTATTTCTCCCAATCCCAAGGAAAAGAAAACCGTTGCCACGGTATGGCAGCTGTCATACTATATCGGCTACGGCGCGGCATATCTTGCTACGTTCGTTTACGGTCTGTTCAGCGACGACAAGAACGCAATGTATATGACTCTTGCGCTTGTCGCAGCATGCGTAACCATGTTCGGCAATCTTATGTGCGGTCTGTTCTGCCATGAGAGAATTGAGCTTCCTAAGAAGGAAAAGATCAAGGTTTCCAAGGCTCTGTTCTCACTTTTCAAGTACAGAAATTACCGCGCTTATCAGTATATGCAGTGGGTTAACGTGCTTGCCGCGCTCGGTAAGTTCTCAACGCTGCTTGCCGCGATTACCGTAGGCTCGTCGAAGAATCTTCTGCTTACTCTTCCCACGGCTGTTGGAACGGTTGTCGGCAATCTGATAACCGCTAAGCTTTCCAAAAAGCACGAACCGACCAAGCTTCTTAAATTCTGCGGACCGTATGCTATGGTTTCCGCACTTGTACTGTTCTTCATCTGCTTTGCAGAGGCGAAGATGGGCATTATGTTCTTCAAGGGCTGGAACAGTATTTTCTTCTATGTATTCTATTTCGTATTCGGAGTAGGCATAGGTATTCAGGAGCTTTCGAACTCTCACTTCAGCGTTGAGTATTTCGATTATCTCGAATGGCAGACGGGCGAGAGAATGGAGGCCATTCAGGGCATCGTTCCCGGCTGGATTACAACGGGACTTAACTACCTGAAAAACCTCTTCATCCCGTTCATGATTGCATGGGTCGGCTATCAGTCCTCGACCGAAGGCGACCTTGTAAAGACCATGCAGGCTCAGCCGAATTATCTTAACACCTGCCTGTGGCTGTTAGGCTTCCTTCTGTTCGGTTATGCGCTCAGCAACCTTCTCAAGGCCATTATTCTCAAGACTCTCTATAACGTAGAGGGCGAAACCAAGGCTCAGATGTATAAGGAGCTTGAGGAAATGCGCGCCGCAAGACATCAGGAAAACGAAGACCTCAGCGCAAAGGCTGTCAGCGAATAAACAATGAATTTCATTAACGTAAAAGACAATATAAACGTAGTTGCCGACGGTGTCAGTGATGACACCGCCGCATTACAGTTTTGCATCGACTGCGCTAAGGACGGCGGAACGGTATATTTTCCCGACGGAACGTATCTCGTTTCCGCCGCGCTGATATTTTATTCGAATCAGACGCTGAAGTTTGACGATAATGCACGCATAAGAAGAAGCGATAAGAGCACTCCGCTGACCAGATATCTGCTCGCGTCCTATTCCGAGAAGGAATGGTCGGGCTACAGCGGAACTCACAATGTTGTGATTTCGGGCGGTATATTTGACGGCAACGAGAATCTTACCGAGCCTTCAACTCTTATCAATACCGTGCACTGCAGGGACGTTGTTATTGAAAACTGCCGTTTCGTCAACTGTTCCAAGTGGCATTGTATCGAGCTCAATTCAACCGAAAACGCAACCGTAAGGAACTGTGAGTTCAACGGACCTGCCTATGTTTTTCGTGATGTTGAGCTGAAAAACGAAATGATACAGATTGACCGTGCGCTTGAGGGCTCTTACGGACCCGTTTATAACTGCGACGGTACTGAAATTGATTTCAGCCGTGACGGTGAGGTTTGTCACAATATACTTGTTGACTCAAATAAATTCAGGTGTGACGGCTTTCCCGCGTTCGGTTATCACGACGACTGTAACCACAGCGATATCACAATCAGCAACAACGTCTTTGAGGGTTCGGCTTCGAGCCGCGGCATGAGCAGAGGTTATATTATTTTTCTCTCCGAGGCTCACTCAATCATGATTGTCGGCAATCGCTTCACCGCGCCCGAAAGTTCGGACGCACCGAATATCGGCATTATCTGTGAGAACCCCGACACTGACACGCTTTACTGTGAAAACAACACGTTTTCGGGCTACTATTCCGCTAAGATAGTCCGTCCCGACAACGACCGCCAATAAGGAGTAAAAATATGATATACGATTCCGTGATTATCGGACATATCTCAAAAGACTTTAATATCGACCATGAGGACAAGCTTGTAGAGGTCTGCGGCGGCGCTGTTATCTATTCCAGCGCGTCGGCTTACGCTCTCGGCCATAAGGTTGCCGCGGTTACGAAAATCAGTAAGGACGACAACGAGCGGCTTTCGGCATTTACAATTCCGAATGAGGATATTTTCGTTCGTTACGGCGAGAGGTCAACGAGCATCAGAAACAAGTATTTCACCGCCGATAAGGAAAAAAGAGAATGTCTGTGCCTGTCTCACGGCGACGCCTTTGAGTTGAGCGACATAGACGGCATTGAAGGCAAAATCTATCATATCGCGGGTCTGATTTACGGCGACTATGCGGACGGTATTATCGAAGCCTGCGCCCAAAAAGGCGCGGTTGCGGTTGATGTTCAGGGTTATCTCCGCCACGCCGACAAGTCGGGCGGTAAGATGTATTTTGAGGATTGGGCGGCTAAAAAGGAGATGCTGCCCTATATCGCGTACTTAAAGACCGACGCTGCCGAGGCTGAAATCCTGACGGGCACGTCCGACCGAAGCGAATCCGCGAGAATTCTGTATTCTTGGGGCGCAAAGGAAATACTTATTACCCATAACACCGAGGTTCTTGCCTTCGACGGAGAAAAGATATATACCTGTCCCATAAAGGCGAGGAACTTAAGCGGCAGAACGGGCAGGGGAGATACCACCTTCGCCGCATATATCAACGAAAGACTTAACTGCGATATTGAATCCGCGCTGCTTACCGCAACGGCAACCGTTTCGCTTAAAATGGAAACGCCCGGTGCGTTCAGGGGTACGCGTGAGGACGTTGAAAACTATATAAGGGAATTCTATTGATAACACCCGACATCCGAAAACACGAAACAGCTTGAAAAGGGAGGAAAAATATGAAACCGTTGAAATTCTATCTTGTTACCGATACCCATTATTTCAAGAATTCGTTAGGCGCTTACGGCGCGGAATACGAGGACTTTATGGACAGCGAGCAGAAATGCTTTGCCGAAACTCAGTTTATTAACGAAGCCGTATTTAACTGGCTGACCGACGCAAAGGATGCCGATATCGTCCTCATAGCCGGCGACCTGACCTTCTGGGGTGAGAGGGAAAACCACGAGGCCTTCACCAAGCTTCTTCACGAATTCAAGGAGAAGAGCGGTAAAAAAATCTATGTTGTAACCGCGGGACACGATTTTCACAACAACTCCTTCGGCTTCAACGAAAACGGCCGTTTTCCGATAGAGAGCGTTGAGTTTTCCGAGCTTTATGATTATTACAAGGACTTCGGCTATTCCGACGCCATCGCGTTCAATGAGGAGCATCTGTCCTACGTCGCGCAGCTGTCGGACGGCGTACGCCTGCTTGTAATTTCAAACGATATTGCTACTGCAAAGCATATAACCTATGACGACGAATTCTTGGGCTGGATTGCAGAACAGGCGCAGAAGGCTCAGGCTGACGGTCAGATGATGATTGCCATGGAGCACTATCCCGTGCTTCCCGGTCAGCCCGTACTTGCGCTTATTAAGGACGCGTGGCAGGACGAGAGCAAAAAGCTCGTCGAAACACTTGCCGACAACGGCGTACATCTCATCTTTACGGGACACATGCACAACCAGAGCATAAACGTAACCAAAACCGAAAAGGGCAATCTTTTTTACGACGTCTGCACGGGTTCGGTTATCGGCTGGCCTTCCTTCATAAGGCTCGTAACCGTTGAGGACGAAAACACGGTTGACATAAAGAGTATTCAGACTCCCGAGTTCGAATGGGACAAAAAGGGCCTTACTTCCGAGGAATATCTCATAGCTCAGTTTGAAAAGATGATAAGAACGCTCATTACCGCTATGAGGGACAACCCCGAGCGCTTTATGCGTAAGGTGAATATCGCACCGTCCGAGTCAAAGAAAAAGCTTTTCCGTTTCCTCGGTAAAAAGCTCAACAAGATGACCTTAGGTCAGTTCGGACGCCTGCTGTTTGTCAGAGCGGACAAGAGCATTAAAAACGACTCGTTCGTCGAATTTGCCGTAAACCTCGTCAGAAGCATTTTCGAGGGCAATCAGCCTTACGTTGAGGGTACACCCGAGGGCGACCTGCTCTTAAAGGTCTTTAAGCGGCTTCGTCCTTTCTTTAAGAAAATGAAGGACTCGCAGGGCAATCACATTGATTTCTACGAGACTATGAAGCACACCGCTGGTAATTACGGAATAGACGATTATAACGCAACGCTGAAGCTTTCACAGTGAGCTTTCATTGACACAAGGCTTTGATTTAATGTATAATATATTTCAGCTTTTTATGAAACGGAGAGATTCATTTGGGCATATTTGAAAAGGCGGTTGCCTTCGCGTTCAAGGCGCACGAGGGGCAGCGGCGAAAGGACGGCAGTATATACGTCCTTCATCCTCTTGAGGTTGCCGTAATTGTCGGCTCAATGACCAACGACGAGGAAATACTTGCCGCGGCGGTGCTTCACGATACTGTTGAGGACACGTCGGTAACCGCGCAGGATATACTTGACAATTTCGGCGAAAGGGTAGCCGAGCTTGTAGCTCACGAAACCGAGAACAAGCGGCCCGAGCTTGCGCCGAGCGCGACGTGGAAGGTACGTAAGGTCGAAAGCCTTGAGATGTTAAAGGACAGCCCCGCTGATTCCAAGCTCTTATGGCTGGGCGATAAACTTTCCAATATGCGCTCTCTTGCAAGGGATTACGACAGAATCGGCGCCGAGGTTTTTCAGCGCTTTAACGAAACCGATGTTTCCGAGCAGCGCTGGTATCACAAAACGGTGCTCGAATACATTAAGCAATTCAGCGAATATCCCGCATATAAAGAATACGAAGAACTTGTAAATCACGTTTTCGGAGAATGAAAAGGAGTTTTAGCTATGACTGTTAAATTAAAGGGAAGAATAGACTCGTCAAACGCGGCTCGCGTTGAGGAGGAAATAAACGAACAGATAGGTACTTATACGGGCGAGTTATTGCTCGACGCATCCGAGCTTGAATACATTTCGAGCGCGGGACTTCGCGTTGTACTCAGACTTAAAAAGACGAACGCGGACACTAAGATAATCAATTGCTCGCCGGAGGTCTATGAGATTTTCGATATGACGGGCTTTACCGAAATGATGGACATTTCAAAGGCGTACCGTAAAATCTCGATAGAAGGCTGCGAGGTAATAGGCGAGGGCGCAAACGGCATCGTTTACCGTACCGACCCCGACACTATCGTTAAGGTCTATAAGCAGCCCGATTCTCTCGATGATATACATAACGAGAGAGAGCTTGCAAGAAAAGCCTTTGTTATGGGTATTCCGACCGCAATTCCCTACGACGTCGTTCAGGTCGGCGACCTTTACGGCTCCGTATTTGAGCTTCTCAATGCAAAATCCTTTGCAAAGCTTATAAAGGCGGGCGAGGACGTTGACGAGCTTGCAAGGCAGAGCGTGGAAATCCTTAAGATTATGCACAAAACCGTGCTCAAGGACGGCGAGCTTCCGTCTAAAAAGCAGGAGGCGCTTCGCTGGGCGCAGTTTGATGTCGATTATCTTCCCGAAGAAATCGGAACGAAGCTCGTTAAGATGTTTGAAGATATCCCCGAAATGAACAATATGCTTCACGGCGATTTCCATATCAAGAACATTATGCGTCAGGGCGACGAAAACCTGCTTATCGATATGGACACGCTTTCCGTAGGCCATCCGATATTTGAGTTTGCCGCCATTTTTGCCGCGTACAAGGGCTTCTCATGTGTCGATAAGGAAAACGGAGCGAATTTCCTCGGAATCACTACCGAGCAGTGCTTGCAGTTCCTCAACTCAACCTTCAGCTATTATTTTGAAGGGGAGAGTCAGGAAACGGTTGACGAAATCATACGCAAATCTGAGATAATCTGCTATGCGAGAATTCTCCGCTGGTACATTAAGAAAAAGCCTGCAGACGAAGAGCTTACAAAGCAGGTAATCGATTTCTGTAAGCAGTATCTTATCGAGAACGTTCCGAAAACAGATAAGCTTTATTTCTGAGATAAAATGAGCGTCAGTATTAAAACGGTAAAAACCGACGGCTATTCGATGGATTATTTCACCTTCGGAAACGGCGTTAAAACCTTTGTAATTCTGCCGGGCCTCAGTGTGCAGAGCGTTATGGGCTCGGCGGACTTGATTGCCCAAGCCTATGACGTAATCGCATCCGAGTTTACCGTATATGTTTTTGACCGCCGTAACGAATTGCCTGACTGCTACAGCGTAAGCGATATGGCGCGCGACACCGCAAAGGCATTCGAAGCGCTCGGACTTGAAGATGTATATCTTTTCGGCGCTTCTCAGGGCGGGATGATAGGGCTTACAATGGCGCTTGAATACCCGTCGCTTGTCGCAAAGCTTATGCTCGGCTCTTCGTGCGCGCATGTTACGCCCGGACAGGCAGAAACAATAGAAAAGTGGATAACTTTTGCCGAACAAAAGGACGGGGTTAAGCTTAACCTTGAATCGTCAAAGGACATCTATCCCGCTGAAATTTTTGAGCAGTATAAAAATGCTCTTGAAGAGCTCGGAAAAGGCATAACCGATAACGATATGGAGCGCTTTGTAATACTTGCAAAGTGCATAAAAGACTTTGACGTAACACACCGCCTCGGCGAAATCAGATGTCCCGTATTCGCGATCGGCTCATCCGACGACAGGGTGCTCAGCGGCGCAACCGAGGAGCTTATACGTCTGTTTTTGGACAAACCCGACTTCCGTTATCATTTGTATTCCTCATACGGCCACGCCGCCTACGACACGGCGCCCGACTATAAGCAAAGACTGCTTGCTTTTTGCAATGAGTAATAGAATATAAAAAACGGCAGGACGTTTAACATCCTGCCGTTTTTTTGTTATGTAATATATCAGAAATCGTACAGCTTATCGGTGACCTTTTCCCAGAACTTAAGGGAGTTGTCCACAAGTCCCTTCCACACCTTGACTATAAACAGTTCGGTACGTGAAACGGCTCCAACCTCCACGAGCTGAGAGTCTTCATTCTCGGCAAGCATGCACGCCATAAGCACCAAGCTTTCGTATCCGCCGTCCTCGTGAAGCGTGATTACTCTCGGACCCCAATTGATTTTTCTTAAGAGTATGTGCGGTTTGATGCTCGGTGTGTTGACTATGTCAACGCCGTTAATCTCAACCTCAAAGCTGTTGTAGTGGTCGTGACCGCAGAAAATAGCGCGGACATCACCGTTTTTGCTCATCGCGTCGAGCTGTCCGTAATTATGATAACCCGGGCAGGGATGCTCAAAGGTGTAGCCCTTCTTAATGTTTGAAAGGTTCGGGAACGGCTTCATCTGGAACTGTTTGCCCTCGTATTTCATAACGCCGCTGCCGTCGGTCTTATCGGTTGCGGGGAAGAGCTTGTCATAGATTTCCTGCACGATAATATGCTGAAACACAACTGCGGGTAAGTATTGTCCGCCGTTTTCGTTTTTAAGTTCTTCCGCCTTTTCCTTATACCATTCAATCTGGTCGGCGTGAACTGAATCGTAACCCTTATTCTCGCCGTCTTCAATCGTTCTGTCGCCCGAATCGAATCAGTATATATTATACGCTACGCGGCTGCCGTCGTTTGAATAAACGGGCAGGCTGCACGTTCCGCAGCCGAAAAGCTCGGGCTTCTCGTCCGTGCCTATAAAGTATTCGCCGCCGTATTCCTTATAGAAGGCGAACATCTCGTCAATAGTGTAGTCGTGCATATAATCGTGATTGCCGAAGGTGATGACAAAGGGTAATTTCGCATCGACCAATATCTCACAGATTTCCTTGATAGCCGCAGGCTGATCCTCGGGCGCCGCTTCGGACAGGTCGCCGCCGAGCACCACGAAATCGGGCTTGGCCGCCGCTATTGCTTCAAGCACAAGCTGCTTATGTACGGCAGGCAGGGGATAGGCACAGTGCCAGTCCGTCAGGTGCAGTATTGTGAACTCACCGTTTTTATCGAATTTCAATTCAGTGTTCGCCTCCCCGGCAAAAGCAATAGGTTGAAATGTAAAAATAAGAATAAGTGTCAGGAGTATGCAAAACGCTTTTTTCAGTTTGTTCATTTCTTCACCCCATGTTGAATTTATAAGGTAATTATAACAATATTATTTTTATAATACAATAGCTTAATTTACGGGTTCAAATCCACCCTTAAAATCAAAAAAAGAACACAGCCAAGGCTAAAGCCTTAACTGTGTTCTTGGTGGGAGCGGGTGGACTCGGCCCCCTCCCTTCGCCGTGTTTCCTTCGCACACACAGTCGCTTATATCTCCCCTTTTCTCCTCCCCTCC
>JAEEUJ010000058.1 GCA_016290515.1 Clostridiaceae bacterium | reverse complement strand
AGGGCAGCCATCCGTCAAACACTGCAAAGGCGTTCGCATAGCCGTCAATGTCCTGACGGTGGCCGTAAAGCATATCAAAGTCAACGAGATTTGTGAAGCAGAGTCCTTCAAAATCCATGTCGAGCGCTTCAAGAGTTTTCTCCATACCCTCGGTATTTGAATGGGTAAATACGAAATCCGTCATTCCCCTGCCGGCAAAGATGTCGTGGATTTTACCGATAGCGTAAACGGTTTTTCCGCTTCGTACGACCGCGTCAAGCATGGTTTCCCTCGGCGGTTCGAGCGAGAAATCGTGACGGTTTGCCGTGCGTTTATACTCGCCGTTTTCGGTTATAAACGGTCTTGCGATAACTCTGCCGACGGCATTTTTGCCTGTCAGTATTTTGCGTGCGGTACGGCAGTATTCGTACAGTTTTTCAAGCGGTACGACGTCCTCGTGAGCGGCAATCTGAAAAACGCTGTCAGCCGAGGTATAGACTATAAGGTCGCCCGTTCTGACGTGTTCGTCGCCGTAATCTTTGATTACCTGAGTACCCGAATAAGGCTTGTTGCAGAGAACTCCCCTGCCCGTCTGACGCGAGAATTCGTCGATTATCTCCTTCGGAAAACCGTAGGGATAAGTCGGCATCGGTTCGGGCGAAATGATACCCGCAATTTCCCAGTGCCCTATGGTGGTGTCCTTGCCGCGGGATGCTTCGGCGCACCGACCGACAGCGGCAGTGGGATTTTCAACTGTCCCTATATAATCGCAGCCGTCAATATTGCCGAGACCCATTTTATGCGTGTTGCCGCAGGAAAACTTTTCGGACTGAGATATTCTTTTTAATGTGTTGCAATCCTTATCGCCGAAATCGGCGGCATCGGGCAGCTCGCCCACGCCACAGGAATCGAGGACTATAATAAATACGCGTTTATTCATTTTCATTCGCCTTCGCAATCTTAACTATACGGCTTGTGCCGAGACGGTCAGCGCCAAGTTCAATGAATTTCTCGGCATCATCAAGCGAGGAAATGCCGCCTGCCGCTTTGATTTTTTTGCCGTTTGTTATGTGCGCTTTGAAGAGCTTAATGTCGTCAAAGGTCGCTCCGCCCGTTGAAAAGCCCGTCGAGGTCTTTATATAATCCGCATCAGAGGCGGAAACGATTTCGCACATTTTGATTTTTTCCTCGTCTGTCAGCAGGCAGGTTTCGATAATGACCTTCAAAAGTCTGCCGTCGCAAGCCTTTTTGACGGCGTTGATTTCGTCGAGAATAAAGTCATATTCGCCGTCTTTAAGTGCGCCGACGTTGATTACCATATCGATTTCGTCCGCGCCGTTTTTAACCGCGTCAGCCGCTTCGAAGCACTTTGAAAGCGTTGTCGAATAACCGTTCGGGAAGCCGATAACGGTGCAGATTGCAAGACGGCCGCCGACGTACTGCTTTGCCCTCTTTACGAATGAAGCGGGAATGCAGACGGAAGCGGTTTTGTATTTCATACCGTCGTCGCAGATTGCCTTAATCTGTTCCCACGTCGCGTCAACAGCTAAAAGCGTATGGTCGCATTTTGAAAGTATTTCGTTAAGTGTCATTTTATATTTTGCTCCCTTATTTATATATCTTTTCAAATTATATCATATATTAAACGAAATTAACATATACTAAACAAGAAAAAATGTCTTGACAAGTCAATATTTTTGTATTATTATATCAAAGCACTCAAACGAGAGCGATATATCGCGGGGTAGAGCAGTTGGTAGCTCGTCGGGCTCATAACCCGGAGGTCATGTGGTTCAAGTCCCATCCCCGCAACCACTAAAAAGCATCCGCCTTTACGGCGGATGTTTTTTTGTCGTTATGAGATTAGAATTAAGCTATATCACTTCGGGTTATGAGACCGACGAGCGTAGGTTGTTGGGCAACATCGCCGAGCGCCGCCTGCGGCGGATGAAGCGAAGGCGATGTTGGCGCAGCGGTCGAAATTTGCCGCCGCTCCAAGGCGAAGCAAATTTCGGGTACCGCAAGAGGAAGAGATTATCCCTACCGTTTAAGTTATTGATAGCATCCCCGCAACCATAAAAACCCTGTACACCATTCGGTGTGCAGGGTTTTTCCGTTATGAGATTGGAATTAAGCTATATCACTTCGGGTTATGAGGTTTTTTACAATTCCGCTATAATCATTCCGCCTTTGTTGTCGAGGCCCGTATGCCACAGCTCGTAAAAGTCAAGCCATTCGTATTCACTGTAAGTCACTGCCTTAACCATAAGGTTCGTTTCGCTTTTTATATAGCCGTTGAGCAAAAACCAATGCCATTCGTAGTCCTTGAAGCGAGGCTGAGCGTGCTTAAGCAGAAGAAACGGCACGGGTATTCCCCTGTCAAGTTGTGAGATAAGAGCCGTTTCGGCCGTACGGTAATTTGCCGTGCCCTGAATGCCCGAAAGCGTGACAGAGCTGTTGCCCCTGTCCGCAAGATACCGACCGAAGCCTTCAAGGTAAATCGGCAGCTTATCTATACCGCTCATTCTCGGATGCAGATACGGCTTCATAATTGTTCCGAAATTTACATAGTCCTGCTTTGTAAGGTTGCTTTTATCAAACGGGTAAAGCGAAGTACCCTTGTATAAATCAAGATAAATACAAAGGTCGCACGCGGTTTCCGCGGCACAGCCGCCTACACGCATCATGAAGCCGTCAAACCATTCCTGATTGCCGCCGTAGGACGCGCCGATATTAAAATGAGGTAATTCCTTTTTAATACATTCCATAATTCTTTAATCAAACGGGCGCAATAATTTGCGCCCGTTACAGTTATTTCAGATTGCCCAAAATGCCTCTTATCAACTTTTTGCCGATTTCGCGGCCGATGGTATTTGCAGCGGAGTTAATGGTCTTTTCCATAACCGTCGTTTTCTTTCTGCCCGAAGAAGTCGTGGTTCTCTTCGCCTTCTGTGAAAGTTTTTCGCGCTCGGCGGCAAGCTTTTCCTTCTCCTTTTCGAGTTTAAGGCGCTGCTTTTCGAGCTCGGTCATTTCCTTTTCCTGCTGAAGCTGAGCCTGTTCCTCGGCAAGCTGTTTTTGCTCCTCTTCCGCCTGTGCCTGAGCCTCGGCGTGAGCGGCAGTGAGAATTTCATACGCGCTCTCGCGGTCAACAACCTGAGCGTATTTGTCGCGAAGCGGACTTGAGAAAATCGCGGCCTGTACCGCTTCGGGCTCGACGGCGTTCATTGAGCTTCTCGGCGGAAGTATGCCCGCGCGCTCAACAACTGTCGGAACGCCCTTTTCATCGAGTACGGAAACGAGAGCTTCGCCCGTTGCAAGCTCCTGAAGGACACGCTCGGTGTCGAATTTCTCGTTTGCCCTGAACGAACGCGCCGCATAACGAAGCGCCTTCTGCTCGTTGGGCGTGTAGGCGCGAAGCGCGTGCTGAACACGGTTGCCTATCTGACTGAGAACTGTCTCGGGAACGTCCGAGGGATTCTGGGAAATAAACCAAACAGAAACGCCCTTGGAACGGATAAGACGGACTACCTGTTCAACCTTTTCGATAAGCGCCTTGGGAGCGTCGTTGAAAAGCAGATGTGCCTCGTCAAAGAAGAAGGCTATCTTCGGCTTATCGAGGTCGCCCGCTTCGGGAAGCATCTCATAAAGCTCGGAAAGCATCCACAGCAGGAAGGTCGAATAAAGAAGCGGATGCTGGAAAAGCTCCTGACACTCGAGTATATTCATAACGCCCCTGCCCTCTGCGTCCCAGTCAAACCAGTCGGCAAGCTCGAGCGAGGGTTCGCCGAAGTAAACGTCGCCGCCTTCATCCTCAAGGGTGAGAAGTGCGCGCTGAATTGAACCGACAGTCTGCGGACTTACGTTGCCGTAGGTGAGCTTGAACTCATTGGCGTTATCGCCGACATACTGAAGCATTGAGCGAAGGTCCTTAAGGTCAAGAAGGAGCATACCCTTATCGTCGGCTATGCGGAAAATTATACGCAGAACTCCGCTCTGGGTATCGTTAAGACCGAGAAGTCTCGCAATCAGTTCAGGTCCCATTTCGCTTATCGTAGTTCTGACGGGATGTCCGTTCTTGCCGTAAACATCAAAGAAGCGTACGGGATATGAGCAGTAGTCGAAGTTCTCGATATGCATGGTGTCGATTGAACGGCGGATGTGCTTGTTCTCGGCACCCGGCTGACACATACCCGTAAGGTCGCCCTTGATATCGGCTACGAACACGGGAACGCCCAGATCGGAGAAGGACTCCGCGATAACCTTTAAGGTAACGGTTTTGCCTGTACCGGTAGCGCCCGCGATAAGTCCGTGACGGTTAGCCATAGACGGATTGAGATACACTCTCTCGTCGCCCGTGGCAAGCCAGATTTTGCCCTCGTCTTTCATATACATAAATTCGCCCTCACTTTTTAATTATTGTCATTTTTTAATAGCGCTTTTGCTTCCTGCAAATCAATTCTTGCCTTATGACCATGCTTTTGTAACAAACCTAAAAGCCCTGCTCCATCTATGAGTTGAATGGGTTTGTCCTTCGCAAACTCGTAGGCATCATTGCCGTAATACGACGTTGTTACAAGAATTCCTTTCATAGCACCTTCGTTAATCAAAGTTCCATATAAGTCACGAACGGCAGAAACACCTACAACATTTGTGTACCGCTTTGCTTGAATAACGATTTTTCCGCCTCTAATCGGGTCAGAATCAAACGCAACCGCGTCAACACCGCCGTCGCGACTTGCTTGAGTTATTCTAACTTCGTTGCCATTACCGTTAAATTCTTTAGCAAACAATTCGCGAATTAAATTTTCAAAATCTTGCCAATCAATCGCTGCAAGGTTCTCACCCGAATCTATCGAATCCACAACATCATAGCCTTCAACAAATCGTTTATCTTCTCTACTTATCGTTTGGACTGGTTGAACAGGTGTTACGTTTGAAATAGCAGCAGCAGCAATACCTTTAGAACTCCTAAACCAAGCTTTTGGATCAATTGACAAAAGATTTAATTGGGCAAAGTCTTCTTTGCTTACTCTAACAGACAATATGCACGGTGTAATCTCTTGACCTGTAGTTTTATCAATTGTGTTGACAATTCCATTCAAGACAATTGAATCAATAAGGTTAAACGTATCGTTTATATTAAATATCTCATTGAGGTAAAGCAATACCAACTGATAAACGAAACTGTCATAAGTCTTTTTTAATTGCGCATCGCTGTAATAAGATTCTTTATACTCTTGCTTAGATTTAATGTATGAAACACTTTTCAATGTTGGCAAGTCATCTATTGTCGGGAACAGCGCATCAACAATTACGCCTCTATTTTCTTCCGTATACTCAACATCATACGAAGGAACAAAGTCTAATGGTAAATTCAAATTGTTTAATACAAGTGAAATATATTCAACAACAGAATCAGACTGACCATCTGAAATATTATTAAAGAACGCATCTACTTCAGCATTAACTTCTTTTTGTTTTTCTTCAAACTCCTGCTTTTCTTTATTCCAAATTGACACCTGATTGTCGTAGTATTCTTTTCTTTTTGCATTTGTATCAGCAATAGCATTACGTTCTTTTTCCCAAGCAAAATGTGCCACAGTAAACGCAGAATCATTATCTTTGTTGAATTCTTCCATTTTTTTACTGGACAGTTTAACGAAGAAACTAGGAGTTGGATTAAAAGCTGGATCCTCTCTTTTTGGCTCGCGCGAAGGCTGAACAAATACCGGATTAGCTGGATATGGTTTGTCGAAACTATTGTTATCTTTTAATGCATCTTTAGAAATCGCAGCTGAACCCATATTATTAATTAAAAATGAGTTTATTCTTTCTTGCAATTGTTCAGCTTCTACCGTTAGTCTTTTAGCCTCAAGCATTGCCTGTTCGTCATTAAGAGCCTTTTGAGCTCTCTCTGCTCGCTTTTGTTCAGCAATTCGCTTATTGCTTTCAGCTGTGAGTTTTTTTGCCCACTGTTGAGCCCATTGTTTCTCTTGAAGCTCAATTTTATATTGCAGCTCACGCTTATTCATTGCCGCAATAGTTTTACTCTTGTTTAAGCCTTTATGATAAATAGTTTGGTGATAGTAGTATACCCTTCCCATATCAACGCCTCCATAGTTTCAATCAATTAGATTCTATCATATACAAGCCGTGTTTTCAATCGGTTTTTACAGTTTAATCTGTGAAAAGACCTGACCGATAGGCTCGTTGATTTCAAGGTCGGTTTCGGGATTAAGCGGATAATTGATGTGCTGTTTATTAATTATAACCAGATGCTTTCCCGCAAAATAGCGTACGTAGCTCGCAGCGGGATAAACCGTCAGCGACGTTCCGCCGATTATCAGCATATCGGCGCTCATTATCGCGTCAACGGCTCCCCTGACCGCTCTTTCGGGAAGCGATTCGCCGTAGAGGGTGACGTCGCACCTGACTGTTCCGCCGCAGTCGCAGTGCGGTATTCTTTCGTCGGAATTATAGATATAATCGGCGTCAAAGCGTTTGCCGCATTTCATACAGTAATTTTTCTGAGTAGTGCCGTGGATTTCAAGGACGTTTTTGCTGCCCGCCTTCTGATGCAGGCCGTCGATATTCTGGGTTACGACTGCGTTGAGCTTTCCCGACTTTTCAAGCTCGGCAAGAAATTTATGAGCCGCGTTGGGTTCAACGTGCCGCGCATCCATTTTCTGACGGTAGAATTCAAAGAACACCTCAGGCTCATGTACAAGGCAGTCGTGGCTGAGAAGATACTCGGGCTGATACCTGTCGAAGCGCACGTCGTGCTGATTGTAAAGCCCGTCCTTTGAGCGGAAGTCGGGCACGCCGCTTTCGGTAGATACGCCCGCGCCGCCGAAGAAGACTATATTGTTACTCCCGCGGATAAATTCAGCGAGTTTTGCGATTGAGTCTGTCATAATATCACCTCGGTTTTATTATATCGCAAAGCGTTGCTCGTTTCAATAATTACAATTGCAAAAAAACAATTGAAAAATGAAAACAAATGTGATATATTGAGGTTGACGGGACAACCTGTCAAATTAAAAGGGAAAGGATTGATACCAATGGGAAAATTCGTTATTAAAGAGACTAAAAAGGGTTTCGTGTTCAATCTTAAGGCAGGCAACGGCGAAGTTATAGCTGTTTCCGAGGTTTACAATACCGAGAAGGCTTGCAAAAACGGAATCGAATCAGTCAGAAAGAACTGTGTAGCGGAAATTGAGGACCAGACCGTAGCTAACTACGAGAAGCTCAAGAACCCGAAGTTCGAGGTTTATACCGATAAGAAGGGCGAATTCCGTTTCAGACTTAAGGCTAAGAACGGCGAAATCATCGCCACCGGCGAAGGCTACAAGGCCAAGGCAAGCTGCAAGAACGGTATCAAGAGCATCCAGAAGAATGCTCCCGAGGCAGAGGTTGTTAAGGCTTAATTACAATTAAACAGACTATTAAAAAGAACCGCTTCGAAAGAAGCGGTTCTTTGTTGTAAGCGACATTAAAAAAATGTGTTTTACCGAATGCAAAGTCCGTTTAACGGTATTTTGGCGTGTGAATTGTGTTGAAAAATTCTGTGTTTCGGTTATAATTTAACCGAACGTTTGTTCGGTAGCAATCGCCCCTGCCTGACAGATGTCGGAAAGTAGGTAAAATATGTTTTTCGTTTCACATACAGAAGACTATATTAAAGACGGTGAATTCTTAAGCTGAGTGCTCCCCTCTTTTTAATTTCATTATTAAAGGAGAATCAACTTAAGATGAACGAAAACGCCTTGACGAGAGAAGTTCTGTCCGTTGAGGAGATTTACGAAACGGAGGAATACGTATTAGTCAAATTCACCGAATACGCTGACAGCAAAATCACCGTCAGCTTTGAAAAAGGAATCAAAGACAGTGACGGTGATATAGTCAGATTTATTAAAATTTAATATTTTGTCAGTCCCGAATCTTCGTAGATTTTTCTGAGTGTGTTGTACTGTTCGATATCGGCCGAGTTGACCGCCTTAAGCTTTTCTCTCGCCTTTTTCGTGAAGGCGTATCTGAAGAAGCGTATTACCCAGAACAGCGGCAGCAAGAACGGCAGTTTTTCCAGTATGGGGAAAAGATGCTGCATATGGCGAAGGTTCGGGAAAAGCATTTTTATAAGGCGTTTTGCCTTGCTCTCGTTGGCTGCAGCAGCCTCCGCGGCATTCTTTACGGGCGGGCCGAAAACGATATAGTTTTCCATCAGTTCAATATTTTCGTCGGTATCTTCGCCGTCAAATACGGATTTTCCGACGCTGATAATGTTTTTATTGAAGCTGTTGAGCCCGAGTTTTTCAAGCTCGGCCTCTATATACTCACCGTCAAGGCTGTCGGCGAGTTTTTTGTTCATCAGATAAATATCGACGGTCGGTCTGAAGCAAGCGCCGGCGTTGGTGTAGTGCTCGGCAAGATGAGCGAGGGTGTAAATATAAAGGTCGCTGTCGCTCATTTTATACTCATAATCACTGATTTTTACGGCTCTGTCCCACACACCGAGGAAATATTCATACATATAGTAATCCTCGGTAAACAGCGTATTGTGAAGCTCTACGGTAAGAAACGGCGCCTTGATAAGCACGATATCCTTGCCATTGTTCATCTCCTGTTTAAGACCGTGTGAAAGAAGTATATCCCGCGCCTTCTCTACGTCCTCTTTTCTGACAAGGACGTCCATATCGACCATAAATCGCATCTCGGGCTTCGGGTATAGAGCTTTCAGGTGAGAGCCTTTGAGAAGCATAAAAGGAATAGCGTTCTCGGTGAATTCCTTACGGATTTTGTCAAGCTCGGACTGCTGGCTCATTTCGCGCAGAATAGCCGCCTGATAGGCTTTTTTAAGCTTCACGGCAACGCTGTCGGGAAGCATCTTCCCCTGCCCGTTCGCAAAATACAGAAGCGCCTGAGCGGAATTGCGGACAGTGAGATTGTAAACCTTCTCGGCATCAACGTCCTCGGGCAAAGCGGGAACACCACCGCCGCCCAAAACGGCAGCGACGCATGCGAGAAAATATTCCTTTATCTTAATTAAATCGCTCATAGATTAATCCAGTTCAAACTTTGCAAATATCTGGAAATGGTCCGACGGATACACGCCGTCATAGGTGGTGTTTATAATCTTCAGCTCGTCGACCTTGATGCCTGTTTTTGAAATCATAAAAAAGTCGATGGTATCATAGTCAAGCTTTTCGCCGAACGCCTGATAGGTAGCGCCGTGCATTGTGTTCTCGGTCTGATACTGAGCGTCGAGGAAATTCTCGGTAACCTTGTTGTAGGTTACGCTGCCCTCAAAGCAGTTGAAGTCGCCCATAATCATACTCGGAAGGCCGCCGAACTGCGCTATCTTATCGAGAACTACGCCGATACCGTTGATTCTCGCCTCTTCGCTTACGTGGTCGAGGTGGGTGTTGAATACAACGAATTCCTTTTCTGTCGCGTTGTCCTTAAGTATAACGTACGAGCAGATACGGTAGCACGCGGAGCCCCAGTCCTTGCTCATTTTTTCGGGAGTTTCGGAAAGCCAGAACGAGCCCTTGTCAACAAGAGTATAGCAATCCGTGCGGTAGAAAACCGGGCAGCCTTCGGCATACGGCGTTTCGTCCCTGTACTCGATAACCGAGTCAAAGCCTGCCAAACAGTCGCTCAGGTACTTGTACTGCCACTTGGTGACCTCCTGAAAGCCGATAATCGACGGCTTGACGGACTCGATATTCTTCATAATCAGATCCGCTCTGTAGAACCAGCTGCGTTTGCCAAGGTCGCCGGGATTAAGGCAGCGAACGTTACAGCTCATAACGTCAATGCCCTCGCCCTCCCGCGCAGCAGCCGTAAATTCAACGGGCTTCTTGGCGGTTCTGTAATGCGGATAATAGCCGAAGAAAACAGCCGAAACCGCAAGCAGTGCAACTAAAATCAGACATAAGCAGATTTTAAGAATCAGTTTGAACACCTTCATTTCTTCCACCTCATTTTGATTTGTATATCTCCGCCGAGAGAAGCGTTGCCTTCGTACGGCAGGAGGTTATTTTTATTTTTATTTTGTCTGTAATAACGGGCTTTTTGAAAATAATTATTCGCTTGTTTCCGATTACGGTTGAGCGCTCGAGACGCTTGAATTTACCGTTTCGTGAGTATTGAATCTCAAACGATTCAATCTGCTGGCCGGTGGCGATATTTTCACGCAGAATTATGCTCTCGCATTCGCATTCTTTGCCGAGGTCAATGACGATTTCGGGCTTTTCGTCACCCTCGCCGCTCTGCCAGTAAAGCTCGTCGCTGTCGCTGAGTATATTGTCCGCGCAGTGTTCGCCGTCAAGTTCACTTGAAGCGCTTGCGGTCTTGCCCGCCGACAGATTTTCATAAAACACGCGGCCGAGCATACGCCGCAGTCCGTCGAGCGAAAGTGCGTCGATGTCGGTGATTTGTCCGCGTTTGTCGGGCGGAATATTGAGAAGCAGGTTGCAGTTGGCGCCGACTGTGCCGATATAAAGCTTAAACAGCTTCTCAAAGTCCTTGACGCGCGAGTCCTCCGCCTTATGATAGAACCAGCCCGGACGGATTGAAACGTCCGCCTCGGCGGGATACCAGACAAGCCTGTCGGCATCCTTTATAGCCTTGCGTGAGCCCATATCGATAACCATTTTCTTATGGCTCTCGCGGAATTTCTTACCCTCGTTTTTCTGCGAGTTTTCCTCGGTGAATTCGTTTATTGCGTAATATGAAGGCACAACGCTCCACTCGCTTTCGCGAACGAAGCCCATCTCGTTGCCTACCCAGCGTACATCGGGTCCGCAGATTGATATGACCGCGTCGGGTTGAAGCTCGCGGATAAGCGCATACCAGCCTGCCCAGTCATATTCCTGACGTTTACCGTTTTCACCTTCGCCGCACGCGCCGTCAAGCCAGACGCAGAAGATATCGCCGTAGTCGGTCAGAAGCTCGCGGAGCTGGTTTTTATAAAACTCATTATAAGCGTCTCCCTCGCCGTAGGTCTTTTCGTGTCTGTCCCAGGGTGAGAGATAAACACCGAACTTGATTCCCTGCTTACGGCAGGCATCGCTGACGAGTCTGACGACGTCGCCTTCTCCGTCCATAAACGGGCTGCTTTTAACGCTGTAGTCGGTGAATTTGCTCGGCCAAAGGCAGAAGCCGTCGTGGTGCTTTGCCGTGAGAATGATGCCCTTCATGCCA
>JAEEUJ010000211.1 GCA_016290515.1 Clostridiaceae bacterium | reverse complement strand
ATCTCGGCGAAGCAATTCCTATATGGTCAAGCGGTGCGCTGACCGACGACAGAATAAAAGACTGACGGAGGACATTATGTATCACAATCCCGAATTTAACGAAAACAATGAAAAAATCCTGTGTGAAATGAACGGTATCAATTCCGATATGCTCATGAACATAAAGGTTAAAATACTTAAAGCAGGGGAGAGCCTGACGGTTTGCGAAGCGAAAAACGAAACCGCAATACTGCTTATGCAGGGCGACGTTGACTTCTGCTTTGAGGGCAGGACGGAAAACGCAAAGCGCCGTTCGCCGTTTCTTGACAAGGCGACCGCAATTCATTTCTCAAAGGAAAATGAGGTCAGCGTTAAGGCTAACGCTCAGTCCCGACTTGTTATCGAGCAGACCGACAATGCAAACGATTTCGGTGTTCATTACTACACTCCCGACGACCTTATGATTCAACATTTCGGCGCCGACCAGTGGGACGGCACGGCAGACAGATTCGTTCTCACCGTTTTTGACTATGAATCTGCGCCGTATTCAAATCTTGTTTTAGGTGAGGTTTTCCACAAGCCCGGTTGCTGGACGAGTTATCCTCCGCATTATCATCCGCAGCCCGAGGTTTACTACTATGAATTTGAAAAGCCGCAGGGCTTCGGCGTAGGCTTCAACGGCGACGACTGTTATAAGGTCGAGAATCAGGGCTGTCTGTGCATAACTCCCATGCACACCCATCAGCAGGCGGCGGCTCCCGGTTACAAAATGTGCTACGTCTGGATGATACGCCATCTCGACGGCGACCCGTGGAGAAAAACGAGAATTGACGCACCGGAGCACAAATGGCTTCTGGATGAATAAGTTAGCAATTTTCCATAAATATAAATGAGGTGAAATTATGGCAAAAATGACAATGGCTCAGGCTATCGTTAAGTTCCTTGACAATCAGTATGTTTCCTTCGACGGAGTTGAAACGAAATTCGTTGACGGCATATTTACCGTTTTCGGTCACGGAATTGTACTCGGACTCGGCGAAGCTCTTGATTCCGACAGGGGCGGACTTCGTGTCTATCAGGGCAAGAATGAGCAGGGTATGGCGCACGTTGCAGCATCCTTTGCTAAGATGAATAACCGCAGGAAGATTATCGCCTGCGCTTCCTCGATAGGTCCCGGCTCTGCCAATATGGTTACCGCTGCGGCTACGGCTACGGTCAACCACGTACCGCTTCTGCTTTTCCCCGCTGACGCATTCGCAACCCGTCAGCCCGACCCCGTGCTTCAGCAGTTTGAGCAGGTAAATTCCCTTGCAACGACTACAAATGACGCATACAAGGCGGTCACAAGATACTGGGACAGAATTCAGCGCCCCGAGCAGATTATGAGCGCTCTTATCAATGCTATGAGAGTGCTTACCGACACCGCCGAAACAGGTGCGGTCGCAATTTCAATCTGTCAGGATGTTGAGGGCGAAAGCTTTGACTATCCCGATTCCTTCTTCCAAAAGAGAGTACATAAAATCACACGTATCGCTCCTGCTAAGGAGGAGATTGACGATATAGCAAAGGTTGTTGCCTCTGCTAAAAAGCCGCTTGTAATATGCGGCGGCGGCGTAAGATACTCCGAAGCGGGCGAGGCTCTTGAAAGCTTCTGTAAGAAGTTCAACATTCCCTTTGCCGAAACGCAGTCAGGTAAATCCGCCTGCCTTTCTTCTGACGAATACAACCTCGGCGGCCTCGGCGTTACGGGCAATTCGTCGGGCAACGATATTGCAAAAGAGGCCGACGTTATCATCGGTATCGGAACACGTTTTTCCGATTTCACCACCGCTTCAAAATCGCTGTTTAAGGCGGATGCGAAGTTTGTAACAATCAACACCTCACGCTTTGACGCTTATAAGCTTGACGCTGTCAAGGCTGTCTGCGACGCAAAGCTCGGTATCATCGCTCTGGGCGATGAGCTTGAAAAGCTTAATTACACCTCATCATATACAACCGAAATCAAAGCCGCGAAGGACGGCTGGGACAGGGAAATGGAATTCCTTTCGAATTACGCTTACGACGAGAATTTCAAACCGCTTATCGAAGCGCGTGACGAAAAGACCATTCCCGAGTTTGCGGAGAAATTCGGCACCATCACCCAGACGGCAGCCGTTGCTATGATCAGAAAGCTCATTCCCGCAGACGCAACCTGCACTGCGGCGGCAGGCTCGCTTCCGGGCGACCTT
>JAEEUJ010000210.1 GCA_016290515.1 Clostridiaceae bacterium | reverse complement strand
TCGGCGTTCCCGAAGTTTTAATCAAGGACGGAAAAGAAAACAGGGTTTTCGTTATAGAAAAGACATAAGGAAAAGCTCCCTATTTGGGGAGCTTTCTGTTTTTCATATGCCTGTCATACTCTTTAAGATATTGCTCACACTCTTCGTTTGGAAGGTCGATGATTCCGTATCGCGTATATTTGTGAGTATTCATATACTCCGCAAATTCTTTATCGCTCATTTCCCAGCTTGAACAGACTTCGGGATTGATTTTGCAACTTTTTACAAGTTTATCGAAGCAGTCAAAGCAAAAATTAATTTCAAAAATCCCCATGTCAAACACCGAACCGAAGCCCGGGGAAACATCAAATCTGCAAATCGGTATCGGCACTTCGTTACCGTCGCAAAAGAATTCGTCCTCTTTAAGCTCCCTGCCGCAGATATTGCAGCATTGTTTTAAATTGTTATCCATAGATATTCCCCTTTCACGTTTTTTATTATTATAACATAACCCATGTCCCAAAAACAGTATATTGCCTATTGCCATAATGCGTCAAATATGGTACAATCAAAATTGATATAATCATTACGGAGGCGATAATATGGCGTTTGAGCCGAAAAAGCTTGCTCTGTTAAGAATATGGCAGATATTAAAGGATTACAGCGACTATGACCATCCGCTGACTCAGGAGCAGATTGCCGAACACCTCGAAAGCGACTACGGTATTGAAATCGAGCGCAAGGCAATCGGCCGAAACATTTCCCTGCTAAAGGATGCGGGAATTGACATTCAGCAAAAGCGTGACGGATCGTATATCGAGAGCCGTGAGTTCGACGACTCGGAGCTTCGTCTGCTTATAGACGGTGTGCTTTGTTCGAAGTATATTTCGGCAAATTATTCAAAGCAGCTGATTGACAAGCTCTGCGGACTTTCAAATGTCTATTTCCGTTCGCACGTTAAGCATATTTTCTCGGTCAATGACTGGGGAAAGACCGAGAACAAGGCGCTGTTTTTCAATATTGAGCTAATCGACGTTGCAATAAACGAGAAAAAACGTCTGCACTATGACTACAACAAATACGGCATCGACAAGAAGCTTCATAAAACGTCTCAGCAGAACGTCAGCCCATATCTGATGATAGTACACAATCAGCGCTATTACCTTATGGCGTACAGCGAGTTCCACGGAAACATAGTGTTCCACAGGCTCGACCGCATGACGAATATGACGTTGCTTGACGAGAAGCCTACGCCGCTTCGCTCGCTTAAAGGATATAAGAACGGCATTGACTATAAGCAGCTTTCGTCTGCCATGCCCTATCTCTATCCCGACGAAATCAAGTCGGTCAGATTCAAGGCTGAGGCGGGAATTATCGACCAGATTATTGACTGGTTCGGCAAGGATGCAGAAATCAAGGACAACGGTGATGAAACCGTAACTGTCAGCGTCAAGGCAAGTCCCGGCGCTATGGAGCATTGGGCGATGCAATATATCAACCA
Source organism: Clostridiaceae bacterium (assembly GCA_016290515.1). Classification (GTDB taxonomy): domain Bacteria; phylum Bacillota; class Clostridia; order Oscillospirales; family Acutalibacteraceae; genus Fimenecus. The sequence goes on along the minus strand of JAEEUJ010000210.1, from coordinate 750 downwards.
CGTCGAAGTCCTCGAACCGAAGGAACTAAGGGAAGCAATCAAGGCGGATTTGAAGGCCGCGGAAAAGAAGTATAGGTAAAGATATAAAAAGAAAGGGAAACTCTATGAGCATTATGACTGAAAAATACAAATCATATTTAAACAACTGCGGATACGAACCAAATTCAATTGATGCATATGTATCTGGGTTACGGAGAATCGAAAAGCTATTTCAAATTTCAATTGATGAAGAATATGATGCTGATAAGTGTCAAAGATATATAGAAAAAAAAGAGAAATTGGATGCTATTGACAAAAGCCTGAATACATATTTAAAGACTTACATTAATTATAAAAACTCTTTATTCAGCAGCAACCCTATTCGTATTTGGAAAATGAGTCATGGATTAAAAGAAATAAACGAAGAGAATAGAAAAAAACTAAAGGAAAAAGGTGCAATTTCTTTACATAAAAACACAAAACAAATGTTAGGGAAAGGTAAAAGTCAATTTGAATTGTTTGTGGAGGCTGAAATAGGAGATTATTTCTATTTATGCTATTCAGGATTCATTATTCTTTTTGGCAGAATAAAAGGCGAAGCAAAACCCAGTGATATTTTGGGCAAAGAGTGGTATGAAAGAGAATATGATGTTATATGGGAATCATCGAACACTACATATTATGACGGAACAAAGAAATGGTGGGCTCCAAATGGAAACTCTACTTTTTGTCAAGTTAAGGAAAATGAGCATAACTTGTTTGAAGAAATAA